>VBAF01000574.1:3708-4664 GCA_005884705.1 Alphaproteobacteria bacterium | reverse complement strand
GTCGCCTCGACCGCGCTGGTCGAGTTCTGCCAGGAGAAGGGCGCGCTCTACCTCGACACCTGCATCGAGCCGTGGCCCGGCGGCTACACCGATCCCAGCCTGTCGGTCTCGCTGCGCTCCAACTACGCGCTGCGCGAGACCATGCTGGCGCTCAAGCCGAAATATGAGGGCGGCCCGACCGCGGTGATCGCCCACGGCGCCAATCCGGGGCTGGTCTCGCATTTCGTCAAGAAGGCGCTGGTCAACCTCGCCAAGGACACCGGCCTGGGGCCGGTGAAGCCCACGACCCGCGAGGGCTGGGGCGAGCTGGCTCAGCGTCTCGGCGTCAAGGTGATCCACATCGCCGAGCGCGACACCCAGGTCTCCAAGAAGCCCAAGAAGGTCGGCGAGTTCGTCAACACCTGGTCGATCGACGGCTTCGTGTCCGAAGGCAGCCAGCCCGCCGAGATGGGCTGGGGCACGCACGAGAAGGCGCTGCCGTCGGATGGCGCGCGGCACGAGTTCGGCTGCGAGACGCCGATCGAGGGGCCGTTCCACGGCTTCATCATCACCCACAACGAATCGATCTCGATGGCCGACTACTTCACCCTGCGCGAGGACGGCCAGGCGGTCTATCGGCCGACCGTGCACTACGCCTATCACCCGTGCGACCAGGCGATCATGTCGATGCACGAGATCGCCGGGAAGAACCTGCGCCAGCAGAAGAGCCAGCGCCTGATGGTCGACGAGATCACCGAGGGTCGCGACGAGCTCGGCGTGCTGCTGATGGGCCACCAGAAGGGCGCCTACTGGTACGGCAGCCAGCTCGACATCCACGAGGCGCGCGAGGTCACGCCCTACAACAACGCGACCTCGATCCAGGTCTGCGCGCCGGTGCTGTCGGGCATCGTCTGGGCGCTCGAGAATCCCGAGCGCGGCATCGTCGAGGCCGACGAGATGGATTTCGAGCGCAACCT
>VBAF01000574.1:0-3694 GCA_005884705.1 Alphaproteobacteria bacterium | reverse complement strand
AAGTACGGCAGCTGGACGCCGCTGCAGGATCGCGGCGGGCTGTTTCCGGAGGACGTCGATCGAGACGATCCGTGGCAGTTCAAGAATTTCCGCGTGGTTTAAATAGCACTCGCCTCATGTTCTTTGCTTCCTGAAACAGTTGCTGCACCCGCGCGCGCCTACCCGACCAACTCGTAAGCAAGCCGTCTGCGCAGCGGCACTCCGCTTGACGCGCGGCAAGCCGGGGTAATTACTCTTGCACGTGATTCGCAGAGGGATACGCCATGAAAATTCGGCTAGTCGTCTCAATCAATGCGGCCCCAGGCAAAGGGGCGGAACTCGCGCAAGCCTTCCGGCAGCGCTGCGCCGACGTGGCGAAGGAACCTGGCTGCGAACAGTTCGAGGTATTTCAGAGTGTGCTGAACCCCGACAAACTCGCGCTGCTGGAATTGTGGTCCGACCAGGCTGCGCTCGATGTCCATGCCAAGGTCAACCTCACCCGCGCGCCGATGCCGCCAGGGCTGCGGGCCGAAGGCAGTTCGCGTGAGGACTACCAATACAACCTGACCCGCTGACCCGGCAGAGCTTGCGAAAATTCTAGAACTTCAGGGTCACCTGACGAACTGTTCGGGCGCCCGGCGCGTCAGAACGAGCCGGTGAACTCGAGCTCGATGGCGTTCTTCACGTTGTCGATCTTCCACCAGTTGAGCCGCCGCAGCAGGCTCTGGCCAAGCAGCGCCTGGCTGTGCGGCGCGCCGACGGCGGCGAGCACGTTGTCCATCGGCCGGTTGCCGACCTGGATCGATCGCAGTCGGATCATCTTCTGCTGGAGTTTGCGTCCATCGGCCACGACGAAACTGCGCTCGCCGAGAAAGTCGCTCGGGCTCAGCGCTCCCTTGCGCATCAGCTCGTCGGCGACTTCCTGGGGGACCTGGACATTGGCCGCTCCCGAATCGACCACGAAGTAGGCCTCCGCGCTGCCGTTCAGGTTCACCGCGAGGACGAACACGCCGCCGCGGCGATGGAACGGGGCCGTGGTGCGCGCCAAGGCGGAATCGCGCGCCGCCTTGGCCGCGTCGCAGGGGCTCCAGCCCGGCGGCCCGCCTTTGTCGGTCGGGCCATAGCACTGGTTCATCAGCGCCAGGAGCTTGGAGAACCGGTCGCGCTGCTCGCAGGCGCCGATCGCTTCCAGCGCGGCCGCGGCCGTGTTCCGGCACGTGGCGTTGCTGGTGGTCCATTGGGCGATCGTCTGGCCGGCATCGGCCGACTGGGCCCGTGCCGGCAGCGACAACGCGATCAGGGCGGCAATCGCGAGGAAACGCCACCCTCTCATTCGATCACTTCGTCGGCTCTCGCACGCGGCGATGATTGATCATCGCCCATCGATGCATCCCTCCCTAAGCAACCCCGCGAGAGCGTAGCACGCCATGCGGCAGGCTCAACCACAGCGCACCCGATTGCAGTCTCAGGGAAAGCGAGATTGCCGCTCCATCATCTCGAATTCGGCCATGGCTTCCTTGTCGTCCGCCAATGCCCAGGTCAGCACCCGGTTGAGGCGATGTGCGGCCTCGACCAGGCCGGGTCGGTGCTTCGGCGAATAACTCCAAACGGTACGAAGCTGATGTCGCACCATGTACAGCTCATCGAGCTTGAAGGACCCCACGTAAGCCATGAGAAGCGCCGACCGGGCGCTCGACCACAGCTGGCGGATGTTGGGGGCCGTCTCGATCGCCATCACTAGTGCGAGTGCGACATCGCGGCCTGTCGCGCCGCGGAGGTCGCGCACGACAGCCAGCCGAGTCCAGGCAAATCCATCGGCCGGGTCTTCGGTGAGGCCCTGTACGAGGTGCTGTTCGGCGCGGGAAAACCACGTCGCGCGCTCGGGGTCGTCGGGAAGAGCCGCCACTGCGAGTGCCAGTTCGCAGGAAGCGAGATTCGTAAGTCGCAGGTCCGAGCGCGTCCACTGAATTGCCCGCTCATAGGCCGCAACGCACTCGAGGAGTTCCTGACGGCTCGGCGTCCTGTTGTAGGAGATCTTGTCGATCGCCGGATTGGCCGCCAGTTCGGTCCAGGCGGCAACGGTACGGGGAACCGCGAGCACGAGCAGGGCAATGCCGAGGCACAGTGTCAAACAGGCTGCCACGATGCGCGGCAACCCTAGCGGCGACCTGTCAGGTCGAGGGCGTTTGGAGCGTTGCGGCTGCCCTTCGCCGGGCAAGTCGAATCCTTGAGCAGCCTATCTGCTGGGGCTGCCGTTTTGGGCGGCGTTGTTGGTAGTGTTCTGTGTGAAGGCGCCACCGGTGTTGGATTGGCCACCGGAGCCGCTGTTGGCCGCGCCACTCGCCGCGTTCGCCATAGCCGTACCCGCGCCGGCCGTTGCAACGATCACGTCGGCCACGGCACCGGCCAACGTGTTGTTGCTCGATTTGACGTTTTGCACGACCTGCACCGCGAGGGGGATGCTGCCGCTGTTGGCCACGGCCGCGCCCAGCGCGTTCGTGGCCAAGGGGTTTGCCGACGTGTTCACAATGACTTGGGCAATAAGCGCCGCGTTGCCGGTCGCTACGATGCCACCCGAGACCGCGGCCAAGGTCGCTGGATTACCGGCGGAGGCCGTCACGACGGCTGCCAACAGGGTGGCGTTGTTACCGACCGCCGCGATGATGGCGTTCGCAGAATTGGGGTTCGCCGCGACAAAGGCTGCGATCGCGGCTGAATCGCCACTGGTAATCGCGGTGCTCAGAGCCGCGGAGATGGCAGGTGGTATCGGCGCATTCTGTGCGAACGACGATCCGGTGAACGACAGCATCATCGCGATAGCGACGGCCACGGATTTCAATACCCAGCGCATTGGTCTCTCCCCGCCCACAAAAACCAGTCTTTTTATCGCATTTTCGCGCTGCCATGACAAGGTGTGCAACGCACTCCCATCAGCCCGTAACGGGGTCGTCGTGCCGTTGGAACAGACGGCCAACGGACCGTCCACAGGCTCGGCCGGAAACCCGTCCCGGCCCAAAGCCGCCGCGGGCCACCATATTTTGACGTCAGGCGTGATAGGTCGCCGACACGCCGCCATCGACGATCAGCGTATGGCCGTTCACATAGGAGGCCGCCGGCGAGGCGAGGAAAATCGCCGCCCCGGCAATCTCGCGGGGATCCGCCCAGCGCTTGGCGGGGCAGCGCTCGCGATGGCGCTCGCCGGCCGGCGAACCGATCATCGTGCGGTTGGTCTCGGTGGCGAAGAAGCCGGGCGACAGGGCGTTGGACGTGACGCCTTTGGCGCCGAACTCTGCGGCCATCGCCCGGGCGAGCGCGGCCAGACCGCCCTTGGCGGTGACATAGGACGCGGCATTGGGGATCGCCAGGTCGCCCGCGATCGAGGTCACCATGATCAGCCGGCCCCAGCCGCGGTCGATCATGCCGGGCACGACCAGCCTGACCAGGGCATGCGCCGCTGTCAGGTCGACGTCGATCAGCCGGGCGAAATCCTCGGGCTCGATCTCCGCGAAGGGACGCCGGTCGCGCTCTCCGACATTGTGGATCAGGACGTCGATCGGTCCGGCGGCGGCCACGGCCTCGCGCATCGCCGCCCGGTCGGCCATGTCGAACACCAGCGCGTCGGCGGCATGGCCGGCGTGGCGCAGCTCGCCGACCCGGGTGGCCAGCCGCTCGGCGGCGCGGCCGTGCAGCAGCACCCGCGCGCCCGCCTCGGCGA
>VBAF01000030.1:3466-10673 GCA_005884705.1 Alphaproteobacteria bacterium | reverse complement strand
CATCCTGCTCGGGACTGCCCGGCGGGCCGCCGGGAATTCCCTCGCCATGGTCGAAGAAGATTTCCGAGCACGGCCCGCAGGGGCCGGTGTCGCCCATCGCCCAGAAATTGTCCGAGGTCGGGATACGGATGATCTTGTCGTCCGACAGGCCCGCGATCTTCTTCCAGTGGCCCGCCGCCTCGTCGTCGGTGTGGAACACCGTGACCAGCAGGCGATCCTTGGCCAGGCCGTATTCCTTGGTGATCAGATTCCAGGCGAACTCGATCGCGTTCTCCTTGAAATAATCGCCGAACGAGAAGTTGCCCAGCATCTCGAAGAAGGTGTGATGGCGCGCGGTATAGCCGACATTCTCGAGGTCGTTGTGCTTGCCGCCGGCGCGCACGCACTTCTGCGAGGTGGCGGCGCGCGAATAGGGCCGCTTCTCGAGACCGGTGAAGACGTTCTTGAACTGCACCATGCCAGCGTTGGTGAACATCAACGTCGGGTCGTTGCGCGGCACCAGCGGGCTCGAGGCGACAACCTCGTGGCCGTTCTTGCGGAAGTATTCTAGGAATGTGCGACGGATGTCGCTGACGCTTGCCATAATGCGGTCCTTGTAGCGTGCGCGCGGCGCCCTAGTCCACAACACGGGAACCAGCGATCCATGGCCGGATCAGGCCAATCCACCGCCACTCTGCGGCTCAAGGTCGGCAATCTCGACATCGCCCATCCGATCACGGTGCCGAACGCCGCCGTGCCCGCCACGGAAGTGCTCCCCGCCCTGCAGGGGCTGGTCAACGCCGTGGTCGGCGCAACCGAGGCCGACCTGACAATCTCCTGCCGCAAGGGCTGCGCCGCCTGCTGCCGACACCTGGTGCCGATCTCGCGCACCGAAGGCGAGGCGCTGCTGGCGTTGGTCGACGCGATGCCCAAGGAGCGGCGCAAAGCGGTGCGCGCCCGCTTCGCTTCAGCCGAGGCGCAGATCACCGCGGCGGGTCTTGCTGAACCCGCCGGCCGTGGCGACCAGGAAATGTCGCTCGCCTATTTCGCGCTTCGCCTGGCCTGTCCGTTCCTCGAGGATGAGAGCTGCTCGATCCATCCCGACCGGCCGCTGGTCTGTCGCGAGCATCTCGTGACCTCGCCGGCCGCGCTCTGTTCCGGCCTCGCGCAGGAAGGCGTGACGCCGGCGCCTGTCCCCAAGCTTTCACTCGCGGCGCAGCGGCTGCAGGACGAAGACGGTTCGTGGTTTGCGCTGGCGATGCTGATGGCCTGGAATCGTAAGCCGCGCCCACCGGCGAGGCGCCGGTCGGGGACGGAGTGGGTGCAGCGGTTCTTGAAGAACCTGTCGCGGTAAGGCGCACGTGTGTCTGTTCTGCTCGGTGCGGGTTCTCGCGCATGTGAATGCGCTGCCGCCCGCCTGCGCCTCGGAAGGCGCATAAAAGAAAGGCGGCGCCGTGGGGCGGCGCCGCCTGAGACCGAAGATCAGGGGAGACTCCTGTCTTGCGGTGTGAGCGCTCGAGGGACTGAGCGCTATTCCTCGTCCTCGTCGTCCGCATCCTTGGAACCATCGAGCACCGCAACCAGGATTCCGGCGTTCTCACGGACTTTCTTCTCGATCGCCTGGGCGACCTCGGGATGCTCGCGCAGGTAGGTCTTGGCGTTCTCGCGGCCCTGGCCGATGCGCTGGCCGTCATAGGAGAACCACGAGCCCGACTTCTCGACCACGCCGGCCTTCTCGCCGAGGTCGATCAGCTCGCCGGACTTGGAGATGCCCTCGCCGTACATGATGTCGAACTCGACGACCTTGAACGGCGGCGCCACCTTGTTCTTCACCACCTTGACGCGGGTGGCGTTGCCGACCACGTCGTCGCCGTTCTTGAGCGCGCCGATGCGGCGGATGTCGAGGCGGACCGAGGCGTAGAACTTGAGCGCATTGCCGCCGGTCGTGGTCTCGGGGCTGCCGAACATCACGCCGATCTTCATGCGGATCTGGTTGATGAAGATCACCAGCGTGTTGGACTTGGAGATCGAGGCGGTGAGCTTGCGCAGCGCCTGGCTCATCAGGCGGGCTTGCAGGCCGGGCAGCGAGTCGCCCATCTCGCCTTCGAGCTCGGCGCGCGGCACGAGGGCGGCGACCGAGTCGATCACCAGCACGTCGATCGCACCGGAGCGGACCAGCGTGTCGGCGATCTCGAGCGCCTGCTCGCCGGCGTCGGGCTGGGAGATCAGCAGATTGGCGATGTCGACGCCGAGCTTCTTGGCGTAGGCCGGATCGAGCGCATGCTCGGCATCGATGAAGGCGCAGGCGCCGCCCTTCTTCTGGGATTCGGCGACGCAATGTAGCGCCAGGGTGGTCTTGCCCGAGCTCTCCGGCCCGTAGATCTCGACGATGCGGCCCTTGGGCAGGCCGCCGATGCCGAGCGCGACGTCGAGGCCCAGCGAGCCGGTCGAGATCGATTCGATCTCCAGCGCCTCGCGCTGGCCGAGCTTCATGATCGAGCCCTTGCCGAAGGCGCGCTCGATCTGTGCCAGCGCCGCGTCCAGGGCCTTGGTCTTGTTCTCCATGCCTTCTTTCTCGACCACTTTCAGCATCGCCGACATTGGCAGCCTCCTCTATTTCCCATGGCCCCGTTCGGGGCGGCAAGGCGGATAAGTCCGCGGCGGGTAAAGCGACTGTACGCTTTTTGTTCCGACCAACAAGGGGATAAGTAGAGGCTTGAATAGATTAATGATATTGACACCCGTTCTAGTGGTGTTCCTAGTTATCCACAGAAAATATCGTAGGGCCGTGAACAAGCTGGCCGCCCAACCCCGAACGAAACCCGAGAAGAAGCGCACGGTCCGGAAATAGGTAAGGGCCGCTGCCTTGGGGAACAGCGGCCCTCTTTGGGTGCGCGAGGTGGGGTGTGTGGGTGGTGGGAACGCCCCGCGCTTTGGGTGCCGCATATCTAGTAAAACGCGCTTCCGGCTTCAAACAAATTGCATGGCCATCTTGTTTCAGCGGTATCCAATGAAAAGACCGCCCGAAGGCGGCGGGAGGTCCGCCTTAGGACTGAGTCAGCCTAGGAGAGCCAGATCAGGCAGGCCAATAGGAGCAAGAGCACGAGCGTCGCCGTGACGCCAAAGTTGACGCTAAATTGCGTCTGCGGCTTGCTGATACGGCTGGTCATGAATCGTGAACGCCGGACTCTTCGTGCGGTTGCGTACTAAACCCCATCTGACATCCTCACGCGCAGTTGACGCACCGCACCCTCGCAGTTGCGAAATACATCCTCAAATACGTTTGCATGCTCAATCATGACCAGACGCCCTACCGCTGGCAGGACTACGTCATCAGTCCGCGGCGCGGAGCGGCGAACCTCGCCGCCACGGCGCTGATTATGCTCGCCGTTGCCGCCATCGGTTGGCTCGGCCCGCGCCGCCCGGCCACGACGCCACACGTCGCCATCGCGTCTGAATGGACGCCGCCCTTGGCGCAGATCGCCAAGCGCCCGGCAACGCACCGGCCCGCGACGGAGCCACTCGGCGGCGGCTGAGCATTTGTCCCCGGTCCATCGGGCGGCGTAACATCGTCGTCACAAATCAGAAATGGACACATCATGGGGGGACAGTAGCGGTCGGTCATGACCAGCGTGGCCGCAGCCCAGGCATCGTTCGGCGCCGCCGGCGCGCGTCCTGCCTTGGGCCATCGGCTGCGCCGCCGCTCCCTGCCCTGGCTCCTGCTCGCCCCCTCGCTGCTGCTGCTGGCGGCCTTCACCTACCTGCCGATCGTGCGGCTGGCCTGGGAGTCGCTGCATGACAAGCCGCACGGCACCGCGACCACCCTGTGGGTCGGGCTCGGCAACTACATCAACCTGTTTGCCGACAAGGCCTTCACCCAGTCGGTCGCGAACAACCTGGTCTATGCCGCGGGCACGGTGCCGGCCAGCATGGTGCTGGCGCTGCTGTTCGCCTTGGCCGTCCAGCGCTCGACCCGCTTCAACGCGGTGATGCGCGCTTTGCTGCTGTTTCCGTCGATGGTGCCGCTGGTCGCGGCGGCGTCGCTGTTCTTCTTCATCTTCCTGCCCGGCGTCGGGCTGTTCGACTACTACCTGGCCAAGCTTGGCCTGCGCGGCGCCAACTGGCTGGGCGATCCCGACGTGGCGCTGTGGTCGCTGATCGGCATCACGGTGTGGAAGAACGCCGGCTACTACATGCTGTTCTATCTCGCCGGCCTGCAGACCCTGCCGGGCGAGGTGCTGGAGGCCGCGACCATCGACGGCGCCAGCGGCTGGCAGCGGCTGCGCTACGTGATCGTCCCGCTGCTCGCGCCAACGACAGCTTTCGTGCTGGTCATAGCGCTGATCAACGTGCTGACCCAGGTCGACCACGTGATCGTGCTGACCAAGGGCGGACCCAGCAACTCGACCAAGCTGGTGCTCTATTACATCTACGAGCAGGCGCACGAGAACTTCGCCGCCGGCAAGGCTGCCGCCGCGAGCCTGCTGTCGGTGTCGTTCCTGCTCGCGCTGTCGGTGTTCTCGCTCAAGACCATGGAACGGGGGGCGCATGCCGCCTCGTAACCGTCGCCCCGAGCGGAGCGGAGCGAAGCCGAGGGGCCTTGCTTCTGCGGAACCGGCCTATGGTTGACGCAAGGTCCCTCCACTCCGCTTCGCTCCGGTCGGGACGACGGAGGGCGCGCACCGGCCTCATCATCACCGGCCTGATGCTCGTCACCGCCTTCCTGTGGTCGACGCCGTTCCTGTGGACCCTGGTGGCGTCGTTCCGGCCCGAGTCGGCGGGCGGCCTCGGCATGGCGTCGCTGCTGCCGGACTATGTGCCGACGCTGGCGAACTTCAGGAACGCCTTCGAAAGCGGCGACTTCGCGCTCTACTACCTCAACACCGCGATCGTGGCGTTCGGCATCCTGGCGGTGCAGATCGTCACGATCTCGCTCGCCGGCTATGCCTTTGCCCGGCTCTCCTTCCCCGGCCGCGAGGCGATCTTCTACGTCTTCCTGCTGCAGCTCATGCTGGTGCCGCCGATCCTGATCGTGCCCAACCTGCGCACCATCGTCGATCTCGGCCTGTACGGCAGCCTGCTCGGCGTGATGGCGCCCTACTTCGCCTCGGCCTTCGGCACCTTCCTGATGCGCCAGACCTTCCGCCAGATCCCGCGCGACTTCGAGGAGGCCGCGGTGATCGACGGCGCGCACTGGTGGCAGTCGCTGTGGCACGTGCTGCTGCCGATGGCCAAGCCCGGCCTGCTCGCCTTCTCGCTGGTCTCGCTGATGGCGCACTGGAACGAGTTCCTGTGGCCGTTGATGGTGCTGAACGAGCCGCGCACCCACACGCTCACGATCGGGCTCGCCACCTTCGCGCTCTCGACCGAGGGCGGCCGCGAATGGGGCCTGCTGGCCGCCGGCACCCTGCTGGTGATGTTCCCGCTGCTCGCCTTGTTCGCCGTCTTCCAGCGTCAATTCGTCAACAGCTTCATGTTCGCAGGACTCAAAGGATAAAAAGGAGATACGTCATGCGTTGGCTTCCGTCCCTCGCCGCCGTCGCGGCCCTGTTCCCGGCACTCGCCGCGGCGCAGACCAGGATCGATTTCTTCTTTCCCGTGCCGGTCGACGGCAAGCTGGCGCGCGAGATGACGCGGCTGGTCAAGGTCTACAACGACAGCCAGAAGGAGGTCGCCGTCACCGCCGCCTATACCGGCAGCTACGACGAGACCAAGCTCAAGGCGCAGGCCGCCGCCAATGCCGGCAAGCCGCCGGCGGTGGTGCTGATGAGCGCCAACTTCGTGCTCGACCTCAAGCTGGCCGGCGACGTGATCTCGCTCGAGCCCATGCTCAAGACGGACGGCACGACGCGGACGAAGTTCCTCGAGGATTTCTGGCCGGCGGTGCACGCCAACGCCATCGTCGACGGCGAGCTCTATGCCATCCCCTACCAGAACTCGACGCCGCTGCTCTATTACAACAAGGAGCATTTCAAGGAGGCCGGCATCGATCCCGAGAAGCCGCCGCAGACCTGGGCCCAACTGGTCGACGCGGCCAAGAAGCTCACCAAGGCCGACCGCATGGGCTTCGGCCTGCCCGAGGGCTACGACTATTGCGGCTGGATCATGGAAGCGCTCTCGATGTCCAACGGCGGCCGCTACTTCAACGAGGAATATGGCGGCGAGGTCTATTACGACACGCCCTCGATGCTGGGTGCCGTGCAGTTCGTCGAGGATCTGGTGTTCAAGCACAAGGTGATGGCGCAGGGCGTGGTCGAGGGCGGCGCGCTGTCGACCAACTTCCTCGCCGGCAAGGTGTCGATGATGCTCCTGTCGACCGGCAGCCTCTCCTTCGTGCGTGAGAACATGAAACAGCCGTTCGGCGTGGCCTTCGTGCCGAAGAACGTGCGCAACGCCGTGCCGATCGGCGGCGGCTCTCTGGTCATGTTCAAGGGCCTCTCCGAGGAGCAGAAGGCGGCCGGCTGGAAGTTCGCCAAGTGGCTCAGCTCGACCGAGACGCTGGGCGGCTGGAGCCGTTTCACCGGCTACTTCTCGCCGCGCAAGTCGCCCTACGAGACGCCTGAGATGAAGGAGTTCATGGCCAAGAATCCCGAGGCCAAGGTGGCGCTCGACCAGCTGCCCTACGCCAAGCCATGGTTCGCGACCTACCAGACCGTGGCGGTGCGCAAGGCGCTGGAGGACGAGGTCCAGGCGGTGCTGAACGGCAAGAAGAAGGCGCCCCCAGCGGAAGAGAATGCAACATGACCCTGATCGCCCAGATCACCGACCTGCACATCCGGCCATCGGGCAAGAAGGCCTACGGCGTCGTCGACACCGAGGCGATGCTGCGCGCCGCGGTCGCCTCGATCCTCGCCCAGCCGATGAAGCCGGATGCCGTCATCGCCTCCGGCGACCTCACCGACTGCGGCCTGGTCGAGGAGTACGAGTTGCTGCACGACTGCCTCAAGCCGCTGGCGATGCCGGTCTATCTCATCCCCGGCAACCACGACCGGCGCGAGAACATGCGGCTGGTGTTCGGCGGCGACGGCTACCTGCCGATGAACGGCGAGCACCTGCACTACACGGTCGAGGACCTGCCGATACGCCTGATCGGCCTCGACACCGTCGTGCCCGGCAAGGGCCATGGCGAGATGGATGCGCCGCGGCTCGGCTGGCTCAAGGCCCGACTCGACGAGCAGCCCGACCGGCCGACCTTCATCTTCATGCACCACCCGCCCTTCCCGACCGG
>VBAF01000030.1:0-3352 GCA_005884705.1 Alphaproteobacteria bacterium | reverse complement strand
CAGGTCGTGCTCGACCTGATGCCGCACGACGACGCCACCTTCACGATGGAGCCGCCGGGCTATCACCTGCATCTGTGGCAGCCCGACTCGGGCACGATCACCCACACCGCCTTCATCGGCAGCTTCAGCGGGCCCCATCCCTTCCTGCTCGATCCCGACTATCCGGCGTTCGATGACAAGCAGTCGGCGCCGGCGACGCACAAGCTCTAGAGGCGTGTACTCATAAACAAGCCCTACCGACGCAGGACAAGGCAATGTCAGCTTTGCCCGCGAAATCGGGCATTGGCATAAGACGAAGGCATGTCCGCTAGGGGCCAAGAACCGACATCAGCGCGAATTTGTGAGTGACCAGCCACTGCCGGTCGCATTGTGGTAACTTTGATTGATCAAGGGGCTGCTTTTGGCGGCCGACAAGGTGATCGAATGAAGCGGCGGCGCATTCTAGGAATTTTCGCCGGCACCGCGGCGCTGCACACGGTGCCTCACGTTGCCGTCGCCCAGTCTTCGACGCGACAATATCGCCTCTGTTGGCTGAACGCGGCATCGACGCGCGCGGAACCCTACAACATTGCGTTCGTAGCCCGGCTCGGTGAGCTCGGGTTCACGGAAGGACGCAACCTGGTCATCGATTACCGCAACGCGGAAGGTCTGGTCGAGAGGTTGCCCGCTTTGGCTTCCGATTTGGCCCGACAGAAATGCGACGCCTTCCTGGGTGCCGGACCAGAAGCGACGCTGGTTGCAGCCCGGCAGGCCGTCCGCGAGACGCCGATTGTCATTGTGGCCAATGACTATGATCCCGTCGCCACAGGTCACATCACCAGTATGGCCCGCCCGGGTGGTTGGATCACAGGCGTGTCCCAGTTTCAGACCGAGCTGTCCGCCAAACGGCTGGGCTTGCTGAAGGAGTTGCTGCCCAATGCGACACGCTTCGCCGTGTTGGCGGACAGCGCCACCAAGGGCCAACTCGCGATAGTCCGGGAGGCCGCGAGACGAATGGATATTGTGCTGCATGTGGTGGAGTTCAGAAGTGCACCCTATGACTATGAAGGCGCCTTCGCTGCATTCTCGGGTGCTGGCGCCCAAGCCCTGCTGGTGCTCACATCCGGCTTGTTCGTGCCGGCACGGCAAAAGATCCCGGCGCTGGCGCTAGAGAACCTTCTGCCGTCGATGTTCAACAACCAACTTTGGGCGCAGGCTGGCGGCCTGCTGACCTATGGCGTCAACTTCCCCCACCTGTACCGCCGCGCCGCTGAACAGGTCAGCCTGATCCTGAAAGGCGCCCAGCCGGCCGATATGCCGGTGGAAGAACCAAGCGCCTTTGAATTGGTCGTCAACCTGAAGACGGCCCGCGCACTTGGCCTCACGATCGCGCCCGCCGTCCTCGCCCGCGCAGACGAGGTGATCGAGTAAGCCGTTCTGTGATGTCTGTTCCGCGGCTATTTCCGGACATCGGCGTGCCTCGGGTTGATGTCGGCTTTGGGCCAATAACGATCATCGGCCAAGGTTAGTCGATGACTTCGTCAGCGCGGGCGAGCAGGACCGGCGGCACCTCAAGTCCAAGCGTCCGTGCGGTGTTGCCATTGATCGCCAATTCGAATTTCCACCAACGCAAGCGGGCCGCGGCTTAGAGTCTTTCCGGTAGAGGCGGAATCGGCTGTCATAGCTTTCCTCCCCATTCTTATGGGGAGGTGTCGCGGTAATCCGCGACGGAGGGGTCATGAGCAACGCGCCTGCTGCTCATGACCCCTCCGTCGGCGTATGACGCCGCCACCTCCCCATCAGAATGGGGAGGAAAGGGCCAATCCACCTCTATCGAAAAGACTCTAGCCGAAGATATCGAGCGGCAGGACAGCCGATACCGTCATGTTCGGGACGTCGACCGCCTGGCTGATGCGCAGGTCGACGGCGACGCTCGCCAGGCAATAGGCCTGCTCGCGCGTGAAGCTGTAGGCATCGGCGATATAGTCGATCATGTTGATCAGCGCGTTGCGCGCCGAGAGCGTGATGTCCTCGGATTCGGCTCGCCCGTCGCTGCGCAGCGACATGCCCGTCGTCGCGTAGTAGCCCTTGCTCGGCGTGACGCCGTGAGCGCCGTGCACGCCCGGCGCGCCGTGATGGGCATGTCCCGGCAATTGGTACGAAGGATCGCGCTGGCGGCGTCGCGTCGCCTCGCCCTTCAGCACGTCGAAGCGACCCACGAAGGTCGCCCTTGTCTCGACCGCGGTGCCGCAGGATTCGCCGTCGCCCTGCGCGAAATGCGCGTCGCCGACCGAAAACAGCCCGCCGGGCACCTGCACCGGCAGATAGAGCGTGGCGCCGGCCGTAAGCGACTTGATGTCGAAATTGCCGCCGTTCTCGTGCGGCGCGATGGTCCTGAGCGCCTTGCTGGCGATGCCGGCCGCTGTCGGGACCGCGCCGGCGGCGCTCGGCTGCCTCACACTGCCGCCGCGTGCGGCCAGATCGGCCTCGCGGGCCACGATACGCTCCAGCAGCTCATGTGACGGCGCAACGCCCATCACGCCCATGAACGGCGCACCGGGAATGCGCACGCCGGGCAGCTGCGGCGAGACGGCAAAGCCGTTCGCCATCTCCCAGTGCACCAGGAAGGGCGTGGTGAAGAGATCGCGCAGGAGACCCAAGGTCCGACCAATCAGGGTGTAGCCGCGGCTTGCCGGAACGGCTCGATCTTCACGGCGAGAAGATCACCCGGCTCTGCGCCGTCGACATACACCGGCCCGGTCAGCGGATGGGCGCGCCCCGCGTCGACATTGGCGAGATCCGTCGCCGTCGTGGAGGCCTTGATCTGGCCGTCGAGAGCGTCAAGCGTTTCCATTTCGACCGATGAGCCGGAGGCGATGCGGATCACCGGAGCGATGTCGGGATGCCAGCGGTTGTGGCCCTTGTCGGCCTGGCGGGCGAGCGGCAGTGCCGGATCGATATGGATATGGTTGTGCGCCATTCTCTCCTCCATGTTCCCTCGGCAGTTTTACCGAGTATGGTAGTTCGGCCTGCGCTTGCAGCAACACCTCAAGGGGCAGAAAAGCCTCCACCGCAGCTACTTCGGCCCGAGCAGGCCCGCCACCTCCAGCGCAGCGATGCCCGCCTTGTCATAGCCGATCTCCGCCAACACCTCCGCGTTGTGCTGGCCGACCTCGGGCGGATCGCTCAGCAGCGGCGGCCGCCAGCCGAACATCTGGAACGGCAGCAGCGGCAGGCGCGTCTTCACGCCGCCCGGCAGGGTGGTCGGCGCGAGCGACCCGTTGGCCAGCAGGTGCGGATGGTCGAACAGGTCCTGCGGCCGCGCCACCGGCGCGAACGAGATGTCCGACTCCAGGCACATCTTCTCGAGCGC
>VBAF01000029.1 GCA_005884705.1 Alphaproteobacteria bacterium | reverse complement strand
TTGCCGGTGCGGTCGCGCTGCTTCAGCGCCAGCACGGTGCCGAAGGCGCCGAACATGCCGCCTACGATGTCGACCACCGAGGTGCCGGCGCGCAAGGGCCGCCCGCTCGGCCCGGTCATGTAGGCGAGCCCGCCCATCATCTGGACGACCTCGTCGAGCGCCGGCCGCTTCTCGTATGGCCCGGGTAGGAAGCCTTTGAGGGCACAATAAACCAGCCGCGGATTGATCTTCTCGACGTGCTCGGGGCCGAGCCCGCGCTTGGCCATCGAGCCGGGAGCGAAATTCTCGATCATCACGTCGGCCGACTGCAGCAGCTTCACCAGCACCTTGCGGCCCTCGGGCGCATCGGCGTCGAGCGCCAGGCTCTTCTTGTTGCGGTTGAAGTAGCCGAAGAAGCCGCCGCCAAAGCCGCGCAGCCGGCGCGTGCGATCGCCGTCGACCGGCTCGACCTTGATCACTTCGGCGCCGAGATCGGCCAGGATCATGCCGCAGGACGGACCGAGGATGGTGTGGGTGAGCTCGACGACGCGGACGCCCTTGAGTGGCGGTTCAACAAAAGAGGTCATGCTTTCCCTTAGTACTTGCCGGGTTTGGCCGTCCAGCGCGGCGGCAGAAGCCTGGTGTCGAGGACGAAGGGACCGCGGTTGTCGGTCAGCCGGAAAGAGCCGATCACCGGCTCGTCATAGTCGCTGCGGAAGTAGATTTCGGATCGT
>VBAF01000028.1:13497-21151 GCA_005884705.1 Alphaproteobacteria bacterium | reverse complement strand
CCCCCGGCAGCTTCACCTGCGGATCGTTCAAGGCGGTGTCCTGGCGCACGTCGTCGGCCAACGGGCAGATCACCCACTGGACCGTCGAACGCGGCACGGACAAGACGACCGAAATGGGCGTACTGCGCAGCGCGCCGCGATTCGAGTGCCTCGACAATGCGGTGCTGATGCTCGAGGTCACCTTCGCGGCGGGCAACGGAACGTTCGCGGTCTATTTTCCCGATGGCAACGATCTTGCTTATGGTCGTCAGCAGATCGACCGCCGCGGCAATCGCTATGTCCTGCCGATCCAGGCCAAGGCGCGAATCGCGCCGGCCTTCCGCGCGGCGTTCGACTATCACTGCAAGCTGGATATGCCGCCAGGTCTTCTGGCCGGCGTTGGGGCCGGGCATCGGCGTCTGGTTGGGCTCTTTGCCCAGATCCTTGCCGAGCGGATCCCTGCCCGTCGGATCCTTGGCCGTGCAGACGTCCTGGCGCAGCCGGTCCTTGAGCGCCGCGATCTGGTCCTCGATCTGCTTGTTGGCCGTCTTTTGCTTGTCGATCTGGTCCTCGAGCGCCTTGACCTGCGCCTGGTCCGGGCCCGGCGGTGCGGGCGGAGCCGGCGGCGGCGGAAGCTGCACGGCGACGTTCACGATCGGCCGGTAGAAAATGTACCAGCCGAGCCCGAGGCCGGCGGCGACCAGCAGAAAGCCGCCCAGCAGGCCGCCGAGGATCAGCGGCCAGCGCGGTTGGCGTTGTTCGGGAGGCAGCGGCGGCGGCGTGTCGGCCATGGCTCGAAATTGGGCTCCGGTTGAGGGGGCCAGTCAACACCCTCCGGGAGGCGGAAATAGGGCTGCAATGAGCTATTCTCCTGCAAGCGCGGCTTGCTGGCCCGAGGCGCCGCTTTAACTATATGGGCACGCCCGGCAGGGCTTGCGCCCTTGAAGGAGAGTTCGATGACGGCCTGCATCGTCGGTTGGTCCCACGGCAAGTTCGGCAAGCTCGATGGCGAGACCAGCGAATCGCTGATCGTGAAAGCGGCGAGCGAGGCGATCGCCCATGCCGGCATCGAGCCCCGCGACATCGACGTGATCTACGTCGGCAACATGAACGGCGGCTTCGTCCGCCAGGAATTCCACTCCTCGCTGCCGCTGCAGACCCATCCCGATCTGCGCTTCAAGCCCTCGACCCGGGTCGAGAACGCCTGCGCCACCGGCTCGGCGGCGATCCACATGGGCCTCAACACGCTTGCCGCCAGGAAAGCCCGCTTCGTGCTGGTGGTCGGCGTCGAGAAGATGACCGAGCTCAACTCGGCGCAGGCCGGCGAGGTGCTGATCAAGGCGAGCTACGTCGCCGAGGAGGCCAACATCGAGGCGGGCTTCGCCGGCATCTTCGGCAAGATCACCTCGGCCTATTTCCAGCGCTACGGCGACAAGTCGGACGCCTTGGCCAAGATCGCGGTCAAGGCGCACAAGAACGGCGCCAAAAACCCCTTCGCCCACTTCCAGAAGGAATTCGCCTACGAGTTTTGCCGCAATCCCTCCGACAAGAACCCGTTCGTCTCGGGGCCGCTCAAGCGCACCGACTGCTCGCCGGTGACCGACGGCGCCGCCGCGGTGGTGTTGGCCGACGTCGGTACCGCCCTCGGCCTGAAGCAGGCGATCGCCTTCCGGGCGGCACAGCACGTCAACGACTTCCTGCCGATGAGCAAGCGCGACATCATCAAGTTCGAGGGCCCGGCGCTCGCCTGGAAGCAGGCGCTCGGCGAGGCCAAGCTCGACCTGCTCGATCTCTCCTTCGTCGAGAGCCACGACTGCTTCACCTCGGCCGAGCTGATCGAGTACGAGGCGATGGGCCTCACCGCACCCGGCGAGGGCGAGCGCGCGATCCACGAGGGCTGGGTCGAGCGCGACGGCAAGCTGCCGGTCAATGTCTCGGGCGGGCTGAAAGCCAAGGGTCATCCGGTCGGCGCCACCGGCGTCAGCATGCACGTGATGGCGGCGATGCAACTCCACGGCAGCGCGCCCGGCGGCCTGCAGCTGCCGAACGCCAAGGTCGGCGGCGTGTTCAACATGGGCGGCGCGGCGGTCGCCAACTACGTCAGCATCCTCGAGCCGCTGCGCTAGTCGCGGCGGTCACACCACCGGGCTCGCGCCACCATCGACGTTGATCGCCACGCCGGTGATGAATGAGCCCGCGTCGGAGCAGAGGAAGCAGGCCATGCGGGCGAACTCCTCGGCCTTGCCCATGCGGCCGATCGGGACGCGGCCCTTGGCCATAGCCGCGGTGAACTCCTGAAAGCTCTCGCCCTTGCCCAGCTGCTTGTGACGGCGCGCCCACTGGTCGCTTTCGATCAGGCCGACCAGCATGGCGTTCACCAAAACGCCGTGCTGGGCGTTCTCCTTGGACATCGCCTTGGTGAGCGCCAGACCCGCGGCGCGGCTGACGCTGGTCGGTGTCGAGTCGGCGCCCGGCGCCTTGGCGCCGATGTTCAGCACATTGACGATGCGGCCCCACTTGCGCTCGCGCATGCCGGGCAGCGCGAGCCGGCAGAGACGAATGGCCGCGAACAGTTTCAGGTCGAGATCGCCCTGCCAGTCTTCGTCGGTTACCGTCTCGAAGGCCTTGGCGTGGCTGATGCCGGCGTTGTTGACCACGATGTCGACCTTGCCGAAGTCGGCCTGGATCTTCTTCCAGGTGTCGGCGATGGGGGCAGCCTTGGAGACGTCGCAGGAATAGGCCTCGAAGCGGCCGTTCGACTTGCCGGCGGCCTTCTGGACCTCGGCCTTGGCCGTGGCCAGCACATCGGCCTTGCGCGCCAGCAGCGCCACCGAGCCGCCGGACGCGGCGAATTCCTTGGCCATCGCCAGGCCCAGACCGGTGCTTGAGCCGGTGATCACGGCAACGCGGCCGTCCATGCGTACGTCCATAAGTCCCCTCCGTTTATTGCTTCTTGAGTGTAGCGACCGCCGCGAGCACGCGCTCGGGAGTCGCGGGCGCATCGAGCCGCACTGCGGTCCTGCCATCGCCGACGGCGGAGATCGCGTCCTTCAGCGCCGTCCACACCGCCGTCGCCAGCATCAGCGGCGGCTCGCCGACCGCCTTGGAGCGGAAGATGGTCGCTTCGGGGTTGGCCGCGTTGTCGAGCATCTTCACGCTGAAGATCGCCGGCGCATCACGGCTGCCGGGGATCTTGTAGGTCGAGGGGCCGACGGTGCGCAGCCGGCCCTGCTGGTCCCACCACAGTTCCTCGCAGGTGAACCAGCCCTGGCCCTGCACGAAGGCGCCCTCGATCTGGCCGAGGTCGATCGCCGGATTGAGCGAGGTCCCGCAATCCTGCACGAGATCGGCGCGCAACACGCGGGATTCGCCGGTCAGCGTGTCGATCGCCACCTCCGCCGCGGCCGCGCCGAAGGAGAAGTAGAAGAACGGCCGGCCCTTCATGCTCGCCGGATCCCAATGGACCTTGGGCGTCTTGTAGTAGCCGGTCGAGCTGAGCGAGACGCGGCCCATGTAGCAGAGCTTGGCGAGCTCGTTGAAGCTCACGACCTGGTTGCTGCCGGGCCTACTCGCGCCTGAGGGGGCGATGCGCACCGTGTTGTCGGCGAACTCGATCTCGCTCACATCGGCGCCGAAATGCTCGGCGGCGAAGGCGATCATGCGCTGCTTTATCGTGTTGGCTGCCGCGAAGGCTGCCCAGCCGTTGAGGTCGGAGCCGGTCGAGGCCGCGGTCGGCGAGGTGTTGGGCACCTCGGCCGTCGAGGTCGCCGAGGGACGGATGCGGTCGATGTCGACCTTGAACACCTCGGCCACGACCTGCGCCACCTTGATGAACAGCCCCTGCCCCATCTCGGTGCCGCCGTGGTTCACACGGATCGAGCCGTCGGTATAGACGTGCACCAGCGCACCGGCTTGGTTCATGTGCGGGATGTTGAAGGAGATGCCGAACTTCAGCGGAAACAGGCCGAGCCCGCGCTTCAGCACCGGACTGGTCTTGTTGAACGCGTCGATCTCGGCGCGGCGGCACGCCAGGTCGGCGTCGCGCTTCAGCTCGGCCCACAGGCGCGGCAGGTGATTGCCCTCGACCGTCTGGCCGTAGGG
Source organism: Alphaproteobacteria bacterium (assembly GCA_005884705.1). Taxonomy (GTDB): domain Bacteria; phylum Pseudomonadota; class Alphaproteobacteria; order Reyranellales; family Reyranellaceae; genus Reyranella. The sequence continues at coordinate 17,071 of VBAF01000028.1, read as the reverse complement.
CGTCTCGTTGCCGGCATCGTTGTAGAAATTGAGCGCACGCAGCTCGACGGGATCGCGGCCGAGATGGTGGGCGATGCGGTCGAGCGCATCCTCCATCACGACCACGCCCTGGGGTCCGCCGAAGCCGCGGAAGGCGGTGTTCGACTGCTTGTTGGTGCGGCAGGCATAGCCCACCGCACGGAAGTGTGGAATCCAGTAGGCGTTGTCGGTGTGGGTGAGCGCGCGGGCCATTACGCCCGGCGTGAGATCGAGGCTCCAGCCGGCATCGGCGGCGAGCATCGCATCGAGCGCCAGCACCCGGCCTTCATCGTCGAAGCCCACGGTGTAGCGATAGAGGAACGGATGGCGCTTGCCGGTCGAGATCATGTCGACCTCGCGCGGCAGGCGGAGCTTCACCGGGCGGCCGGTGTGATGGGCCGCCAGCGCCGCCGCGCCCGCCACCCACGAAGCATTGCTCTCCTTGCCGCCGAAGCCGCCGCCCAGCCGCCGCACCACCGCGGTCACACGGTTGAAGTCGCAGCCCAGCAGGCGGGCGCAGATGTGCTGGACTTCGGTCGGATGCTGGGTCGAGGAATGCACGACCATGTCGCCGTCCTCGCCGGGCAGCGCGAAGCCGATCTGGCCCTCGAGATAGAAGTGCTCCTGCCCGCCGACCGCGAACTCGGCGCTGAGCCGATGCGGCGCCACCTTCAGCGCCGCGTCGGGGTCGCCGCGCAGCACCGTCTGCGGCGCCTGCACATAGGCCTTGGCCGCGAGGGCGGCCTCGATGTCGAGGATCGCCGGCTCCGCATCGATCTCGATCGTCGCGCGATCGGCGGCATGTCGCGCCGCGTCGAGCGTCGTGCCCACCACCAGTGCCAGAGGCTGGCCGGCATAGAAGACACGGTCGGTCGCGAACAAGGGCTCGTCGCTGCCGACCGGTGCCACGTCGTTCTTGCCGGGAATGTCGTTCGGGCCGAGCACCGCGACGACGCCCGGCGACGGCGGCACTGCGACCTTCCTCAGGCGTCCATGGGCGATCGGGCTCAGCACCAGGGCGGCATGCAGGGTGCCGGCGGGCTCGGGCATGTCGTCGATATAGAGCGCCTGGCCGGTGACGTGCTTCAGCGCCGAGTCATGGCGCTGGGCGGTATGGATGGCGCCTTTCACAGGGCCTCCACCTCGACCGGCCGCTGCGGCTCGGCAAGGCGCAGCTCGAGCCGGCGCAGGAGATTGGCGGCAACCTGCAGTCGATAGGCCGCCGAGCCGCGCCAGTCGTCGAGCGGCTGGAAGTCCTGCGCGAGTGCGGTGCGCGCGGCCTCGAAGCCGTCGTTCAACAGCGCGGCTTCGGCGCGGCTTGCCCGCTTGGGCGTTGCCGCCATGCCGCCGAAGGCGAGCCGCGCGTCCTCGATCCGGCCGTTCTTGAGGCGAATGCGATAGGCGCCGGCGACCGTGGAGATGTCCTGGTCGCGCCGCTTGCTCACCTTGTCGCAATGGAAGGTTTCGCCCGGCTGCAAGCGCGGCAGGCTGAAGCTCTCGATCGCCTCGTCGGGCGCCAGCGCCGTCTTGCGATAGCCGAGGAAGAACTGCTCGAGCGGCAGCTCGCGCGCGCCGCGCGGCGAGGCGAGCTTTACCTTGGTCTCCAGTGCCAGCAGCACCGGCGGCATGTCGCCGATCGGCGAGGCATTGCCGAGATTGCCGCCGATCGTGCCCAGGGTACGGATCTGCCGCGAGCCGAGGCGGGCGAGATAGGTCCGTAACGGCGGATAGGCCTCGACCAAAGTCGGCATCGCGTGCGCATAGGTGACGGCCGCGCCGAACGTGACACGCTGCTTGCCGGCATCGATGGTGTTGAGCTCGGGCACGTGTGCAACGTGGATCACGACCTGGGGCGGCTGGCGCGCACGGCTGGCCAGCAGGCCGAGATCGGTGCCGCCGGCAAGAAGCAGCGCCTCGGGATGGCGGGCCCGTAGGGCGACCAACTCCGCGAGCGAGCGCGGCGCGAAGAAAGTATTCTCGAACACCGGCGACATCGTGCGCGCCGGCGGCGGCGCGGCAGGCTCGGTCGCGAGGCCCGCGACCTTCTTCATCGCATCGATGATCGGCCGGTATCCGGTGCAGCGGCAGAGATTGCCGGCCAGCGCGTCGTGGATGGTTTCGAGCTCGGGCGGCTCGCCGCCCGCGGCAAAGGCGTAGGCCGCCATCACGAAGCCCGGCGTGCAGAAGCCGCATTGCGTGGCATCGGCTTCGGCCAGGGCGCGCTGCACCGGATGCGGCGCGCCATCCTTGCCGAGCAGGCCCTCGACGGTGCGGATCGACTGTCCGTCGACCTGGCCGAGCATGGCGATGCAGGCATTCATCGCTTCGTGCCGGCCGTCGGCACGCTCCAGCGCCACGGTGCAGGCGCCGCAATCGCCTTCGGCGCAGCCCTCCTTGGTGCCCTTGAGTCCGCGATGCTCGCGCAGCCAGTCGAGCAGCGTGGTCATCGGCGACAGGCCGGCGATCTCGACCGGCGCGCCGTTGAGCGTGAAGCAAATGGCGTCCGCCATGCGGGACACCATGACCGCTGTTGCGTCGCCGTCAACCACATGATGGACTCGCCGCGCCACCACAGAAGGATCAGGCATGGACCCCTACCGGTTCGGCTATTCTCCCATCGTCGAGCGGCCGAAGCTCAGCTGGCCGAAGGGCGCGCGGGTCGCCGTCTGGGTCTGTCCCAACATCGAGCATTACGAGTACGTCCCGGCCGAGGTGCGCATCCGCAACCCGTGGCCGCGCATGCCGCATCCCGACGTGCTGGGCTATGGCGGCCGCGATTACGGCAACCGGGTCGGGCTGTGGCGCATGTTCGAGGTGCTCGACAAGCACGACATCCGCTGCACCGTCTCGCTGTCGATGTCGGTGATCGAGATGTATCCCGAGATCCTCGAGGCGATGGAGGCGCGCCGCTGGGAGTATATGAGCCACGGCTACTTCAACACGCGCTACCACTGGGGCTATGGCCCCGACGAAGAGCGCGAGGTGATCGAGCACAGCAAGGCCACGCACCTGCGCCTGACCGGCCGCAGGCTGCGCGGCTGGTTCTCGCCCGCCGTCTCCAACACGCTCGCCACGCCCGACCTCGTCAAGCAGGCCGGCCTCGAATACTTCTGCGACTTCTATCACGACGACCAGCCGACGCCGCTCGCCACCAAGCATGGAACGCTGATCCACGTGCCCTACTCGATGGATATCAACGATGCCATGATCTACCGCCAGCCGGTCGAGGCCGAGGAATTCGCGCAGATGATCGTCGACCATTTCGACACGGTCTATCGCGAGGGCAGCGAGAACGGCCGCGTGATGTGCATTGCGCTCCATCCCTACATGATGGGCGCGCCGCACCGGCTGAAGCATCTCGACCGGGCGCTCGCCTACATCCGCAAGCACAAGGATGCCTGGGTCTGCACCGCCGAGGAGATCCTCGACTGGTATGTCGAGAACGGCCTGACGGCCTATCAGCAGCATCTCGGGAAGGAAGCCTGACATGACCTCGGCTCCCCCCAAGGTCCCCAAGAACCCGCCGCCGCTTCCTCCCGGGATGGACAATCCCTGG
>VBAF01000028.1:5434-13341 GCA_005884705.1 Alphaproteobacteria bacterium | reverse complement strand
CGAGGATGCGGTAAGGGACAGCCGTTTCGTCGGCGAGTTCGGCAACTACCGGCCCGACTACCGCACCTGGACGCAGCGCGAATACGGCAACCGTACCGGCATCTTCCGCGTGCTCGACGTGCTCGACCGCTACCAGATCAAGGCCGGCGTCGCGGTCAACGCCATGGCGGCCGAACGCTACCCCTTCCTGATCGAGCAGTTCAAGAAGCGGAAGTACGAGTTCATCGCCCACGGCGTCTCGGCCAACCGCTCTATCTCGTCCAAGATGAGCGAGGCCGAGGAGCGCTCGGAGATCGGCGTCTCGATTGCCGAGGTCGAGAAGACGGCCGGCGTGCGGCCCAGGGGGTGGCTTGGCCAGGAATACGGCGAGAGCCAGCGCACGCCACAGCTACTGGCCGATGCCGGCCTCGACTACGTGCTCGACTGGCCGAACGACGACCAGCCCTATCCGATGAAGGTCGGGCGCAAGTTCGTTTCGATGCCCAACCAGCCCGAATGGGACGACGTGCAGCAGCTTTGGCTGCGCCGCATCGCCACGCCGCGCTATCCCGACCTGGTGGCCGACGCCTTCGAGCTGCTGCACCGCGAAGGCGGCCAGGTGTTCAGCCTGTCGGTCCATCCCTGGCTGATGGGCATGGCGCATCGCATCAAGTATCTCGACGAGGCGCTGCGCCGGATCGAGCGCTTCGGCAATATCTGGCAGGCCACGCCGGGCGAGATCGCCCAGCACTACATGACGACCATGATGTAGCGTCCCACCGACACTTGACCGGCGTTCCAACCAGCCTGGGACGGCTCCGATACCGATTCCATAAGGGTTTTAGGCCAACGTCCCAGAATCCCAGCCCACCCCCCTGGTGGGACGGTCTGGGACGCCTGGAACGACTGGGACGACTGGGACGGTCCCGTGCAAATAGCTCTAAGGCCGCAGAACCAACCCCGAGGCGTCCATCACCCGGTAGACCGGCGCCTCGGTCTCCTCGGCAGCCATGGGGATGACGCCGACTCCGAGATAGCTGCCCGGCGAATCCGGCTCGAGCGCGGCAGCGACGATGCCGGCCGCCGGCTGCGCCGTCGGCACGAACAGCGCGCCGACGGGAACGTCGATCGTCTTGCGCTTGATCTGCACCCGCACCGACTGGTCGGGATTGATCGATTCGCGGCTCCTGCGCGTGGTCCGGCGTTCCACGTCGTAGGCGTCGACCGCGAGCGTGCGCGATACGGCGTTGAGGGCGAGGCGTTCCGCCACGGTGGCGGCGCCGCGCATCACGAGATAGCCCGCCGGTCGCGCCCGCACGTCGACCGGGCGGATGTCGCGATTGTCGATCAGCCGCACCGGCGTCGGCATCGGCGCGCCGCTTTCGGCATTGATCAGCGGCAGGTCGACCTCGCGCTCGCCCTGGTCGTGGCTGACGATGAGGTCGGAGCGGTCGGCCGCCGCGGCGGCCCGCGCCTCGGCCAGGCGGCGCAGCAGGCCGCCCGGATCGGCCGCGCTCACCTCCAGCACCGCCTTGGCCAGCACATAGTGCGTCGAGACCCGGCGCTGATAGCTCTGCAGGCCGATTCCCACGCCGCGCGTCTCGATCAGGTAGGAAACGGCGCCGCGCAGGCCGAAGGTGTTGCGCGCGATGCCGGGCGCGGTGCCGCCGAGCGACACCCGCTTGTCGGCCGGCGCCGGATCGGTGGTGACATAGTCGAAGCTCGTCAGGCCCTGCTGGCGGATCGCCGCTTCGAGCGCCGGCCGGTAAAGATTGCGGGCGATGTCGGACAGCGCCATGGGGATCGAGGGGTTGGTCGCCTCGAGGATCATCACGTCCGATCCCTGCAGGCCATTGAACTTCTCGACCCAGCGCCAGGCGACGCTGAATTCGTGATGGTCGAACACCACGTCGGGCGGCAAGGCGCGCATCGCCGCGTGCAGCGCACGCACCTCGGGTTGGCTCAGCAGCAGGTGGTCGCGGTTGGGATCGGCGCCCGAGGCCAGCACGCGCTTGTCGGCCGCCGCGCCGTCGACATTGGCGCGCGGCACGATCACGACGCTCACCTTGGCGAGCAGCGGCGCCAGCTCGCCTCGGGCCAGTGCCGAGCAGAGCGCCAGCATCGCCTCGCCGCCGGCCGGCTCGTTGCCGTGCTGCTGGCCGATCAGCCAGATCACCGGCCGGCCGAGCCGCGCGATCGCCGCCGGATCGCTCAGCCCCTCATTGGTGAGATAGACGACCGGAATGTCGCGGTCCTGGGTCGACCGTCCGATGCTGCCCAACCGCGCGTGGCGCGACTCCTGCGCGAGCGTCGCGAGGAAGCCGAGCATCGCGTCCTGGCGGGTGAGCGAGGGCTCGGAGGTGCTGAAAGCGGGACTATCGAGCTTCATGCCGGCCACGTCGGGATAGTGTGACAGCACGGCCGCCGTCTGGCGATAAGGCGCGGGCTGCGCCGCCGCGCCGGCCGGCAGCAGGAGGAGCAACAGGAAGAGAGGGCGAACCGCGATCACAGGGCCTCCCCGGCCGCCCAGCCGCTCGACCAGGCCCATTGGAAATTGTAGCCGCCCAGCCAGCCGGTGACATCGACCGCCTCGCCGATCACGAACAGGCCGGGCACCTTGCGGGCCTCCATGGTGCGCGAGGAGAGCTCGTCGGTGTCGACGCCGCCCAGCGTCACCTCCGCCTTGGCGTAGCCCTCGGTGCCGGTCGGCGTGAGGCGCCAGTCGTTGAGGGCCTCGGCGCGCTCGCCGGCGAGGGCGGCGGCAAGACGCTGCGGCATCACTTCGGCGAGGATCGTGCGCAGCTCGGCCTTCGGCCGCGCCTGCCGCCGCTGCTTGAGGAACTGGACGGCCCCGAGGTCCGGCAGAAGGTCGATCGCGATCTCCTGCCCCGGCTGCCAGTACGACGAGATCTGCAGGATTGCCGGGCCGGACAAGCCGCGGTGGGTGAAAAGCATCGCCTCGCGGAAGGTCGTCTTGCCGCAGCGCGCCACCACCGGCAGCGCAACGCCGGCGAGCTCGGGCACATGGGCGGTGAGCGGCACCAGCGCCGGCCGGGTTTGCATCATCTTGAGCCCGAAGCGGCGCGCAATGTCGTGGGTGAAGCCGGTCGCGCCCATCTTGGGGATCGACAATCCGCCGGTCGCCAGCACGACGGCGGTCGCGCTGAAGTCGCCCTTGTCGGTGCGCACGGCGAAGCGGTCGGCCTTCTCGATCGCGGTGATGCGATGGCCGACCCGAACGTCTACTCCCGCCGCATCGCATTCGCCGAGCATCATCGCCACGATCTGCCGCGCCGAGCCGTCGCAGAAGAGCTGGCCCAGCGTCTTCTCGTGCCAGGCGATGCGGTGCCTGTCGACCAGGTCGATGAAGTCGTGCTGGGTGTAGCGTGCCAGCGCCGACTTGCAGAAATGCGGGTTGCCGGAAAGGAACGCTTCGGGCCGTGCCTCTGTATTGGTGAAGTTGCAGCGCCCGCCGCCCGAGATCAGGATCTTCTTGCCGACCTTCTCGGCATGGTCGAGCAGCAGCACCGAGCGGCCGCGCTGGCCGGCGCGCACCGCGGCCATCAGGCCGGCGGCGCCGGCGCCCACCACCACGACATCGAAGCTTTGGCTCACGCCAACGCGGTCCTCATCAGCCACAGGCCGCCGACCAGGCCGAGCAGCGAACCGACCACCGAGCCGCCGACATAAAGCGCCGCCAGCGTGTAGTCTTGCCGCTCCCAGAGCAGGATGGCGTCGAGCGAGAAAGCGGAGAAGGTTGTGTAGCCGCCCAGCACGCCGGTCGCCAGGAACAGCCGCAGATGGCCGGTCGCGCCGCCTTTCAGCGCGAACCACGCGGTCACCATGCCCATCACGAGGGAGCCGGTGACGTTGATCGCCAGCGTATGCATCGGGAAGTGCGTGCCGGCCAGGCGCGCGACCCAGATGTTCATGGCATGGCGCACGGCACCGCCGACACCGGCGCCGAGGAACACGACCACATAGCTCATCATGCCTGCTCATCCTTATCCGCCGAAGCGCCGCCGATAGTCGGGCAGCGACGTGGCGTAAGGCAACGCCGTCGCCTCCTAGACCCCGCGCGGGCCTCGTGGGCGTTGCCGACCGTCACGCCCGGCACGTCCGTGATCAGGTTCCTCACGTCAGGAACTCGCCGCCATTCACATGGATGGTCTGGCCGGTGATGAAGGTGCCCTCGGGCCCGACCAGCAGGCGGACCATGGCGGCGATCTCCTCGACATTGCCGAGGCGGCCGAGCGGGATCGGCCGGCCCTGGATCGGCCGCGGTCCTGCGGTGGCGGCACGGCTGGTATCGATCGCGCCGGGCGCCACCGCGTTGCAGGTGATCTTGTGGGTCGCCAGCTCGCGCGCCAGCGCGCGCATCAGGCCTTCGAGACCCGCCTTCGAAGCCGAGACGTGGCAGCGGTTGGGCGTGCCGACATGGGTCGACACCCCAGACAGGGCGACGAAGGCGCCGCCTTTGCCCTTGGCCACCATCTGCGGCACCACCGCCTTGCCGAGCAGGAAGGCGCCATCGAGCGCCACCGCCATGATCTCGCGCCATTCCTCGAACGACATGTCGAGGAACGAGGTCTGGCGGCGCAGGCCAGCGTTGCTCACCAGGATGTCGACGCCGCCCAGCGCCTCGCCCTGCTGGGCGAGCTTGGGCGCCACCGCCGGATCGGAGACGTCGCCCATCGCGGCTACCGCCTGGCCGCCGGCCGCCTTGATCTCGCGCACGACCGACTCGACGGCCTCGCGATCGCTGCGCCCGTTCACCAGCACGGTCGCACCGTCCCGCGCCAGGGTGAGCGCGATCGCACGACCGATGTTGCGGCCGGCGCCGGTGACCAGCGCGACCCTTCCTTGCAATGACTGTGACATGCCCTCTCCGTCGGCTCCCCTCCCCGTCTTCGGGGCAGGAAAAGCTCATAGCATCGCCGTCAGGGATTGGCATGACTCCCGTAGCGCCTGGCGTAGGCGCGACTGAACTCGGCGCCGAGCAGGAAGATCTGCGCCGAGTAGTAGATCCAGACCAGCAGCACGATCAGCGCCCCCGCCGCGCCGTAGGACGAGGCGACGTTGCTTTGGCCGATATAGAAAGCGATGGCGTACTTGCCGGCCTCGAACAGGGCGGTGGTGGCGAGCGCGCCGATCGCCACGTCGCGCCAGGCGATGTCGATGTCGGGCAGGATCTTGAACATGGCCGCGAACATGCCGGCGATCAGCAGCGCCGACAGCACGATGTCGACCAGGTTGAGCGCCGTCTGCACGGCCGGGAAGACGAACTTTAGATAGGTCGAGAAGCTCGCGAGCGCGGCGCTGGCGGCGAGCGACACCGTGAGCAGGAAGCCCGAGGTCACGACCAAGCCCATGCTGACCAGTCGCGCCCGCAACAACCGGCTGATCGTCGATGTCTGGGGCGGAGCCGCCTTCCAGATGGCGTTCATCGCCGACTGGACCTCGCCGAACACGCCGGAGACGGCGATGAACAGCACGATCACGCCGACCACCGTCGCCCAGGTTCCCTCGTGCGGCTTGGCGGCGCTCTCGACCATGCCCTGCAACGCCTCGGCGGTCTGGTGGCCCATCAGCACGCTGAACTGCCCGACGATCGCGCCCTCCGCGGCGTCGCGGCCGAACACCAGGCCGGCGATCGCCACCACGACCAGCAGCACCGGCGCGATCGAGAACAGGGTGTAATAGGCGATCGAGGCGCCCCGGCTCAGCGCCTCGTCCTCGATGAAGCCCGATAGCGTGTCGCGCAGGAGGTGCCAGGCGGCGGACAGGGGCTTCATGCCCTGTCTAACTCAACCGGCAGGGCCGGTGTTCCGCCGCTAGTTCGAAAGGGGAACCGGCTCGCCCGGGCGACGGTCCGGGCTCCGGCTGTCGACCCGGCGGAAGATCAGCACGATGTCGGCCGCGCGGCGCGCCGCCTCCTGGTGAAAGCCGTCGCGCGCCTTGGCGTCGGCATAGGGAATGGCCAGGGCCAGGAGCTTCTCGGTCTCGTCCGAGCAGGATGCGGCGACCCGGCGGGCGACGCCGCGGACATCTGGGCTGCGGTCGTCGAGCTGCGGCGCGCGGGCGAGCAGGCAGTTGTCGCGCTCGACCCGCAGCCGGTCGATCTTCGCGGCAAGCGGCGGGTTCTCGTAGGACGGCGGCGCGCTGCTGCAGGCAGCGACAGCGGCGGCAAGCAGGATCGGGACGACGGCGGAGCGCATCGTCCGATGGTACGGACGAGTGGCGAGCCGATCAACCGGCGACGATGTAGGCCTTGAGCGCCTCGGTCTCGTGATGGGCTTCCTCGAGCCTCGCCTTGACCACGTCGCCGATCGAGATCAGGCCGATCAGCTCGCCATGGTCGAGCACCGGCAGGTGCCGGAAGCGGCCTCGGGTCATCAATTCCATGACATGCTCGATCGAATCGTCGGGATGGCAGGTCTCGACCTCGCGGGTCATCACCTGGCGCGCCTCGAGCTCGAGCGCCGCGGCGCCGTGGCGGGCCTGCGCCCGCACCAGGTCGCGCTCGGACACGATGCCGGCGACACGGTCGGCGTCGGACATCACCAGCACCGAGCCGATCCGGCGGGTGCTGAGCTGCTGGGCGATCTGCGCCAGCGTGGTGCCGGGCGTGATCGTGAACACCAAGCCGCCCTTTTGAGACAGGATGTCGGAAACGAACATCGGTTCCCCCTTCCGGCTACAAGCCCTCTCAACGGGTTCCAATGCTCTGGCGCGGCAAAAGGTTGCAGGCGATAACCCCCGACATGATCGAATCGCGCTCCGCCCTGGTGCTGTTCTCCGGCGGCCAGGACTCGACCACCTGCCTGGCCTGGGCGCTCGATCGGTTCGAGCTGGTCGAAACTATCGCCTTCGACTACCGCCAGCGTCATCGCATCGAGCTCGATCAACGGTTGGTGGTGCGGGAGGAAGTCCGCCGCCGCTTCCCCGAATGGGCGGGGCGGCTGGGCGAGGACCATTTCGTCGACATCGGCGCGCTCGGCCAGATCAGCGAGACCTCGCTCACCCGCGAGACGGCGTTCCGCATGGAGCAGGACGGCCTGCCCAACAGCTTCGTGCCGGGGCGCAATCTGCTGTTCTTCACCTTCGCCGCGGCAGTCGCCTGGCGGCGCGGTATCCGCCATCTGGTCGGCGGCATGTGCGAGACCGACTTCTCGGGCTATCCCGACTGTCGCGACAACACGATCAAGAGCCTGCAGGTCGCGCTCAACCTCGGCATGGACCGCAGCTTCGCACTGCAGACGCCGCTGATGTGGCTCGACAAGGCGGCGACCTGGGCGCTCGCGCAGCATCTGGGCGGCGAGCCGCTGCTCGAGGTGCTGCTCGAGCACACCCACACCTGCTATCGCAACGAGCGCGGGCCGCGGCACGACTGGGGTTACGGCTGCGGCGAATGCCCGGCCTGCGCCTTGCGCAAGCGCGGCTTCGAGCAATGGCGCGAGACCCGGTCATGAAGCCCAAACCGCGCATGTCGCTCACCGCTCGCAAGGCCGAGGGCCTCGCCTATTTCCTCGCCTTCATGGCCTGCATCCCCGCGGCCAACTGGATGATCGGCCACATCGGCACGAGCTGCCCGCCCGGCGGGCCATGCCTGGTGCCGGTGCTTCCCTGGAGCCCGCAAGGCGGGCCGATGATGGCGCCGTCGGGCGTCGCGATGATCGGCATCGCGCTCGTGCTGCGCGACCTGGTGCAGCGGCGACTCGGCCGAGCGCCGGCCTTGCTCGCGATCGTTGCCGGCGCGGCTTTGTCGGGCGCGATCGCGCCGCCCGCGCTCGTGGTGGCTTCGACGGCTGCGTTCTTGCTGTCGGAGCTTGCCGACTTCGTGGTCTTCACACCCTTGCAGAAGCGCGGGCTGGTGCTCGCGGTGCTGGTCAGCGGCCTGGTCGGCCTCGTCGCCGACAGTCTGCTCT
>VBAF01000028.1:0-5345 GCA_005884705.1 Alphaproteobacteria bacterium | reverse complement strand
TGTGGGCGCGGTCGTCAATTGAGGCTACAGTGCGGTCACCTTTTTGCGTTGTCTATGGGGAGAGAAAGAGATGATGAAGTCGATCCTGGCCGTGTCGGAGGGCGGACCCGATGCCGCGATGTCGTTCAAGCTGGCGGCGCGGGCGGCGACGGAGTTCGGCGGCGCGGTCGACGCGCTGCACCTGCCGGTCGGGCCGGCCGGCGGCATGGTCGGCGGCTTGGCGATGAGCGGCGAGGCGATGCCGCTGATCATGAATCTCGACGATGAGCGGCTCGAGCAGCGCAGCCAGGAGAGCGAGCGCGCCTACAAGGAGACGCTGGCGCTGGTCAAGGGCGCGACCTACACCGCCGCCAAGACCGCGACGCTCGACGCCATGGTGGCGATGGGGCGCTGCTCGGACCTGCTGGTGCTCGGCCGGCCCGGCGCCGATCCAGAGAACGTGGCGCCGGCCACCGTCGAGGCGGCGCTCTACGAATGCGCCCGGCCGGTGATGATCGCCCCGCCGAACCCCGGCAGCGGCGGCTTCAACTCGGTCGTGATGGCGTGGAACGGCAGCTTCCAGGCGGCACGGGTGTTGGAATATGCCATGCCCTTCCTCGCGAAGGCGTCCAAGGTGACGCTGCTGGTCGTCGGCTCCAAGCCCGACGATGTCGGCGCCTCCTACCTCGCGCGCAACCTCGCCCGCAGCAACGTCAATGCAACGATCGACGCCATCGATCCCGGCGCCGTCTCGGGTCGTGCCCGCGGCGGCGCCTACGGTCGCGGCCAGGTGCTGAGCTTCCTTGGCTTGGGCGGTGCCACCGGCAAGGTGATCTCGTCCTGCCGCGTGCCCCTGCTGATGGCGCACTGACCTCGGGTCAGCCCGGAAAGAACTTCAGGTAGGGCTCCGCCTCGTTGAAGGCGCGGGCCACCGACGGCCGCCGGCCGAGGCGCCGGAAGTAAGCCGACAGATTGTGGCGCTCGCCGAACGGCACGAGCTTGCTGGCGAAGAAGAGCGGCGGGGCCGCGGCGCAGTCGGCCAGGCTGAAGGCGTCGCCCGCGGCCCAAGGCCGGCTCGCCATCTCGGCGTCGATCAGGTCGTAGGAGCTGCGCAACGTCGCCTCGGCCCTCTCGACGCCGTAGGGATCCTTGTTATCGGCCGGCCGCAGCCGGTCGCCGACGATGCGCTGCATGGGATCGTGCACATAGAGGTCATAGAAGCGGTCGGCCAGCCGCGTGCGCAAGGCGAGGTCCGGATCAGCCGGGATCAGGGCGGTCCCGCGCGGATAATGCTGCCCGAGATACTCGATGATGATGCTCGATTCGGGGACGGTCCGGTCGTGCGCGGCGTCGCGCAGCACCGGCATCTTGCCGACCGGCCAGAGCGTGCGGAACGCGGCCGCCGACGGCGGATCGGCGAAGTTCACCACCACCGTCTCGAATGGCGTGCCGGCTTCGTAGAGCGCGATCAGGACCTTCTGGCAGTAGGACGACAGGGGGTGGAAATAGAGCGTGAGCGACATGCCGGCCTTCTTACCCTCTTGACGACCGACGAGCCGCACCTATCTCCGGCGAACATCCATGTTGCTCGAAGAGGACGTGGCCATGAGGAAACCCGAGGAGACCCGGCTGCCACCGCGCCCCGCCGGGGAGGCGCCTCAGCCGGCGCCGGTCCGCGAGGACGATACGGATCGCCAGGCTGCCGAAGACTTGCCGTTCCTGCCGATCTCGCCGCCGCCGATGCCTTGGCCGCGGGTGTTCCCGAGCCTGTAGGGACAGGGCGCAGCCCGCACCGAAGAGGCCTACAGCCGATCCGTTGCTGCCTCGAGCCGCGCCCGCAGCCCGGCATCGTGCACGGTCGTGTCCTGGCCCGGCGGCGCGGTGCGGACCGCCTCCTCGAGGCTAGCAGTCTGGCGCCATTCCTCGGCCGGGCGCGAACGGCCGTCCGAGCCGATCTGGTCTACCGCCCAATAGAGCTCGAGATGATGGCCGTCGGGGTCGAGGAACTCGACCGCGACCTGGCAGCCCGCCCGGCGGCGGCCCTCGAAGGTGATCCTGGTGCCGTGCGCCTTCAGGTGATCGCGTGCGCGGAACACCTCGTCCAATGTGGCGAGCTCGAAGGCCAGATGATGCAGGCTTTTGCCGTTGGCCTCGCCCTTGTCGCCGACCAGGGCGAGGCAATGGTGGTCGCCGTTGCAGCGAAGGAACACCATGCCGCCGGGCATCATCGAGCCGGGATAGACATCGGAGATCTGGAAGCCCAGCACCTCGGTGTAGAAGCGCTTCGAGCGCTCGATGTCGGAAACAAAGATGACGGCGTGTCCGATTTTCCGGACGGCGAAGGGGGTGCTCATGGGCTAGCATCATGCCCAAATTCGAAGGCAAGGGGGAGAGCCATGGCAACGTCGAACAGGCTGTCGGCCAGCGCGGCCGTGAAGCGCATGGCCGACAAGCGGCTCAAGGCGCGCGAGCTGGTCGAGGCCTGTCTCGACCGCATCGAGGCGCGCGAGGGCCAGGTTCATGCTTGGGAAGCGCTCGATCCCGAAGCGGCGCGCAAGCGGGCGGACCTGCTCGACAAGCGCGCCAAGCCGGTCGGGCCCCTGCACGGCATTCCGCTCGCCGTGAAGGACATCATCGACACCAAGACCTTGCCGACGACCTGCGGCTCGCCGATCTACCGCGACCATGTCGCCGGCCGCGACGCCGCCTGCGTGACCCAGCTCGTCAAGGCCGGCGCCATCGTCCTCGGCAAGGCGGTGACCACCGAGTTCGCCGGCGGCCATGCCGGCAAGACGCACAATCCGCACAATCTGCGCCACACGCCGGCCGGCTCCTCGTCGGGCTCGGCGGCGGCGGTCGCCGACTTCATGGCGCCGGTCGGCTACGGCACGCAGACGGCGGGATCGGTGATCCGGCCGGGCGCGTTCAACGGCGTCGTCGCCTACAAGGGCACCTACGGCTGGGCCGACCTCACCGGCGTGAAGACCTATGCCAAGAGCCTCGACACCTTGGGCTTCTTCGTGCGCGAGGCCAACGACCTCGCCCTGATCCGCGCCGCCTACGGCCACGCCCCGGCCGATCCGCCGAAGCAGCCGCCGCGCATCGGGCTTTGCCGCACCCTGTGGTGGGAGCAGGCCGAGCCGTACAACAGGAAGAACATCGAGACCGCCGCGCGCGCCTTGCGTGCCGCCGGCGCCAAGGTGCGGAGCTGGGACATGCCGGAGAGCTGGCAGGCCCTGCTGCCGGCGCAGAACCGGCTGATGACCAAGGAGGCCACGATCTACTACGGGCCCGAGCGCGCGCGCTTCCCGCACCTGTTGTCGCCCAGCCTCACCCTGGCGCTCGAAAGCGGCGACGCGGTCACGCGCGGCCAGCTCGCCGACGCCAGGAAGCGCAAGAAGCGCGCGATCGCCGATCTCGAGCAGGTCTGGCAGCGTTTCGACATCCTGCTGGCGCCGGCGGCCAAGGGCGAGGCACCGGCCGGCCTCGGCAACACCGGCGATCCGATCTTCAACCGCTTCTGGACCCTGCTCGGCACGCCCTGCGTCGCGCTGCCGTTCAACACCGGTCCGTTCGGCCTGCCGCTGTCGGTCCAGCTGATCGGCCCGCATCGCGGCGATGACACGCTGGTCGCCTGGGCGCGCTGGGTCGAGCAGCGCCTGTCGTGAGGCCCCAGGTCCGATTGGGCCTGATCGGCTACGGCGCCATCGGCAAGCACATCGAGGCGGCGGGACTGGAGAATATCGAGCTGGTCTCGGTGCTGGTCCGCCGGCCGCGCAACGACGCCAAGCTGACACACGAGCCGGAGCGATTCTTCGCCCACCGCTTCGACGCCGTCGCCGAATGCGCCGGCCATGAGGCGGTACGCGCGCACGGCCAGCGGGTGCTCGAGCACGGCGCGGACCTGCTCGTGACCTCGGTCGGCGCCTTCACCGATCCGGCCCTGTTCGACCGCCTGCTCGCTGCGGCCAAGGCCAACGGGCGGCGCTTGATCCTGCCCTCGGCCGGTATCGGCGCGCTCGACATCCTGAGCAGCGCGGCCGTCGGCGGCCTCGACAGCGTCACCGTCACGGTGCGCAAGGACCCGTCGGCCTGGAAGGGCACGGTGGCCGAGACGCTGTGCGATCTCGATGCGCTGACGGAGCCCACGGTCGTGTTCGACGGCCCGGTGCGCGAGGGCGCGCGGCTCTATCCGCAGAACGTCAACATCTCGGCCGCCGCGGCGATCGCCGGCCTCGGCCTCGATCGCACGCGCGTGGTGATCGTCGCCGACCCGACCATCACCACCCACATCGTCGAGCTCGAGGCCGAAGGCGCCTTCGGCCGCTTCAGCTTCAAGGAGGACGTCGCGGTCAGCGCGGAGAACCGCAAGACCGGCAAGCTGGTCGCCATGGCGATGGTGAAATCGGTGCGCCAGCTTGCCTCGACACTGGTCGTCGCTGCATAGCCTTCACTCTTTCCCCGGACTTGAACTGGCAGAGATTTATCGCGATGGTCGAATGAGGGGAGGGCCCAGCGATTCGTCTATGGCAGGTAAAATGAGGCGACGCGAGATCATCGCCTTGCTCTGCGGCACCGTTGTCGTCACGCCTCTCGCTTCGCGCGCTCAGGACCGGCGAATGCCTGTCGTCGCTTATCTCAACATCCGTCCGCCGGACGCAACGGCCGCCGACCTCGCGTCGTTCCGCGAGGGCTTGGCCGACATGGGGCTGGTCGACGGCAAGACCGTTAAGGTCGACTACCGTTGGACGGGCGGAAACTACGATCGTTTTCCGGCCGTGCTGGCGGACGTCATCGCGGCGAAAGCCGATGTCATCGTGACGGACCGAGGGCCGCCGCTCGCTCTCGCAGCCAAGGCCGCGACCTCGACGACCCCGATCGTCTTCCTCGGCGTCAGTTACCCGGTCGAGACTGGCCTGGTCGCAAGTCTCAATCGCCCGGGCGGCAATGTGACAGGCTTCACACCCTTCACGGCAGAGCTGCTGCCCAAGCGGCTCGAACTTCTGTGCGAGGTGCGGCCTGACGCGCGCACCGTTGCCCTGCTGGTCAATCCGGACAATCCGGGCACCAAGATATGGGTCGAGCCCGTCGACACGGCAGCGCGCGCCCGTGGCATCCAGCTCAAGATCGTCGAAGCGAGCAACGATCTCGATATCGAGACTGCGTTCGTGGGCTTTGCCATGCAGCCGGTCGACGGCCTGTTGATCGGCGCCGATCCCTACCTGCTGCGCAAGGCACCGGACATCGCGCGGCTGTCGCTTCGGCACCGGATCGCGGCCATCGCCCATGTGCGCGAGTTCGTCGAAGCGGGCGGTCTCATGAGCTACAGCGGCTACACCGCCGACACGATGCGGCAGGCAGGCGTC
>VBAF01000573.1 GCA_005884705.1 Alphaproteobacteria bacterium | reverse complement strand
ACAGGAAGCCGTCATCCTTCTGGAAGGCGCCGGCGAAGCGCTTGCGGCAGTCGCGCCACAGGCCGGTGATGCGCTCGATGTCGGCGCGCACGCCGGGCGTCATGCCCTTGCCCGGATAGGAGGCGCGGATGTTCATCGGCATGTTGTTGCGCAGCTCGACGAAGCCGGCATGCATCTCCGACGAGATCGAGCGGGCATGGGCGCGCGCCGCCGCCGACGGCGGCCACAGGCCGGCTTCCGGCTTGAGGTCGTTGAGGTACTCGGCGATCGCCAGCGATTCCCACACCGCAAGCCCGCGATGCAGCAGCACCGGCACGCGGCCGGACGGCGAGTGCTTGCGGATCGCGGTCTGCGTCTCCGGCAGGTCGAGCGGGACGACGATCTCCTCGAACTCGATGCCGGCGATCCTGGCCATCAGCCAGCCGCGCAGCGACCACGACGAGTAGTTCTTGTTGAGCGTGAACTCGGCCATGCAACTCCCCTCCTCACTTGCCAGCCGGCAACCGGCCGGCAATGGTGCTCCTTTGCACTACAGATTGGTGAGCATGTCCATGGCGCTGCCTTTCGTCGACCGGTCGAACACTTCGCTGCCGGTGCAGTTTGTCCTTCCCTCCAAGTGGCGTTCCTGGCTGAAGGAGCAGAGCGGGCCGCGCCGCGCCTGGCTCGATTCGCTGGGCGCTTCGGGCAAGGCGGGCGACTTCGCCGTGCTGCCCGGCCGCGATGGCAAGGCGAGCGGCGCAGTGCTTGTGCTGTCGGCCAAGCCGACGCTGTGGGACTTCGGCGCGCTCGGCACGAAGCTGCCGGCCGGCACCTGGCGGCTCGGCGACACCGGGCCGGTCTCGCCGACCGACGCCGCCGTCGCAATCGGTCTCGGAACGTGGCGCTTCGAGCGCTACAAGGCGAAGAAGGGCAAGCCCGGGCCGAAGCTCCTGTGGCCGCAGGGCGCCGACAAGGACCGCGCGACGGCGATGATCGACTCGATCTGCCTGGCGCGCGATCTGATCACCACGCCGTCGTCCGACATGGGACCGGCCGAGCTCGCCGCCGCCGCACAAGAGCTCGCCAAGCAACACGGTGCCAAGATCAAGCTGATCGTCGGCGACGATCTGCTGAAGCAGAACTTCCCGATGATCCATGCGGTCGGCCGCGCCAGCACGCGCGCGCCGCGGCTGATCGATCTTACCTGGGGCAAGGAGAGCGATCCCAAGGTGACGCTGGTCGGCAAGGGCGTGTGCTTCGACACCGGCGGGCTCGACCTCAAGCCGGCCGCGGGCATGCTCAACATGAAGAAAGACATGGGCGGCGCGGCGACGATGATGGCGGTGGCGTCGATGGTGATGGCTTGCAAGCTGGCGGTGCGGCTCCGCCTGCTGGTGCCGGCGGTCGAGAACAGCGTGTCGGGCAACGCCTTCCGGCCGCTCGACGTGGTGCCGACCCGCAAGGGCATCAATGTCGAGATCGGCAACACCGACGCCGAGGGCCGCCTGATCCTGTGCGACGCGCTGCACGAAGGCGCATCGGAGAAGCCGACCATGATGGTCGATTGCGCCACCCTCACGGGGGCCGCGCGTATCTCGCTCGGCACCGACCTGCCGGCTCTGTTCTGCAACGACGATGAACTCGCCAACGGCCTGCTTGCCGCGGGCAGCGAGGTCGACGATCCGATGTGGCGGATGCCGCTGTGGCGGCCCTATCGCCGGCTGCTCGACAGCAAGGTGGCCGACATCAACAACGTCTCGGCCGGCGGCTTCGGCGGTGCCATCATCGCGGCGCTCTACCTGCAGGAATTCGTGCCCGACGGGGTGCCGTGGGCGCATTTCGACATGATGGCCTGGAACAACGCCACCCGGCCGGGCCGTCCAGAGGGTGGCGAAGCGCAGGCTGCTCGCGCTATCTTCGCCACCATCGAAAACCGAATAGGCGCAAAGAGGGTGAAGCCATGACCTACACGCTCGAACAGCTCTCCGCCGACATCAAGGCCGCGCTCAAGGCCGATCCCGGCAAGGGCGGCAAGGAAGCCGTCTGCAAGCTCGTCTCCAAGGTGTGCCTCGACAAGGAGTTCGTCGCCAGGCACCTGACGCCCGAGAACTGCAAGCCGCGCCGGGTGCTCTACGAGGATTCCGAAACCGGCTTCTGCGTCTGCGGCCATGTCTACCTGAAGCCGGCGCACGGCGAGCCGCACGACCACGGCTCGAGCTGGGCGATCTACGGCCTCGCCGAGGGCGATACCGAGATGACCGACTGGAAGATCGTCCGCAAGGGCGACGCAACGAACCCGACCCTGGTCGAGCCCGAGCGCGTCTACGTGCTGCGGCCGGGCGACGCGCACTTCTACGACGTGCACGTCATCCATTCGCCC
>VBAF01000572.1 GCA_005884705.1 Alphaproteobacteria bacterium | reverse complement strand
TCCGTCTGCCGCATGGCGGCGTCTTCGGGATCAAACCAGCGGTTGAACCAATCCTCGATCGCATCCGCCGGCACATCCGGCAAATCGTGCTCGATCACCACATCGTCCCAATGTAGATGATCGACGAGCAGCGTCGCCCGACCACAATCGAACGTAACGGGATCAAACAGCAGAAACCGGTCCACCGCGAACTCGAAGACCTGGATTTCTCCATCGTTCGTCGCGTAGTCCACGCAGTAGCACCTGTCATACAACTCAGAGGCTCCATTCAGCTTGATCTTGAGTTCGGCTGTGCCGACGGTGCACTGCTTGCTCTGTTTGTCAGCCAGCGCCCAGAACTGCTCGAGGTAGTGGTCGCGCACACGAACGACCAAATCCTCGAACTCGCTGGCCATCAGACTGCCGCGAACGGCAGGCCAGCGCGGCGGCGCGCCTCCTGCAGCGTGTTGTACATCAGGCAGGCGACAGTCATCGGGCCGACGCCGCCCGGCACCGGCGTGAGATGGCCGGCGATGTGCCGCGCCTCCTCGAAGGCGACGTCGCCCACCAGCCTGGTCTTGCCGTCGCCCAGGGCGACACGATTGATGCCGACGTCGATCACCGCCGCGCCTGGTTTGATCCAGTCGCCGCGCACGAGCTCGGGCTTGCCGATCGCCACCACCAGGATGTCGGCGGTGCGGCAGAGCGCGGCCAAGTCGCGCGTGCGCGAATGGCCGATGGTCACGGTGCAATCGGCGCGCAGCAGCAGTTGCGCGACCGGCCGGCCGACCAGGGTCGAGCGACCGATCACAACGGCGTGCCTGCCGCTCAACGATCCCAGCGTGTCGGCCAGCAGCATCGAGCAGCCGAGCGGCGTGCAGGGCACCGGGAAATCGAGCGGCGCGCCCGAGGCGATCGAGCCCAGCCGGCCGACATTCATCGGATGGAAGCCGTCGACGTCCTTGTCCGGATCGACCGCCCGCAGGATGTCGGCCGTGACGATGGGCTTGGGCAGCGGCAGCTGGACCAGGATGCCGTGTACCGCCGGATCCTTGTTCAGCCGGGTGATGAGCTGCAGCAGCGCGCTCTCGGCCGTCGTGCCCGGCAGGCGATGGTCGAAGCTCGCCATGCCGAGCTCGGCCGCGACCCGGCTCTTGCTCCTGACATAGACCTGGCTCGCCGGATCGTCGCCGACCAGGATGGTGGCCAGGCCGGGCCGGATGCCGGTGCTCGCCGTCAGCTCGGCGACGCCCGTGCCGACCCGTTCCCGCAGGCTCGCGGCGAACGCCTTGCCGTCGATCAGCGCCGCCTCAGCCATGCACCTGCATCCAGTGCGAGATCCGCTCGGCGATCGCCTTGGGCTCGCCCGAGATGCGCACCGTCTTGGCGCGCGCCGTCTGCCCCTTGATCACATCGAAAGACGATTTGGGCAGCCGCCACGCCTCGGCCAGCAGCGCGACCACCGCCGCATTGGCCTTGCCGTCCTCGGGCGGCGCGGTGACCTGGGCCTTGAGCGCGCCGGCCGCCGCCTCGAGCGCCGCCCGCCGCGCCCGCGGCTGCACGCGCAGCTCGACCGTCACGCCGGAGGCGTTACGGCGCAGGAAGCCGGGATCGCTCAATAGAAATGCGGCCAGACGTAGTAGCGCAGGGCCTCGCGCAGGAAGAACAGGCCGAGCAGCAGGATGACCGGCGAGATGTCGACGCCGCCCAGGTTGGGCATTATGCGGCGGATCGGCCGCAGCAAGGGCTCGGTCAGCCGGTAGAGGGTCTCGACGACCATGCGGATGAACTGGTTGCGCATGTTGACCACGCCGAACGCCACCAGCCAACTCAGGATGGCGCTCGCGATCACGATCCAGGTGACCAGCTCGATCAGCGCCTCGATCAACCAAATGAACGGATTCATGGGGCGGCACCCTACCCTAGGTTCGGGATAGGGCAAGCTCCACGTTGCCGAGCTTGACCGTCCGCACCGCCGTGATGTCGCGCGGCCCGTGGGCCGGCAGCAGGCGGGCGCCGTCGATATAGGTGCCGCCCGGGCTGCCGAGATCCTGCAGCCCGATGCGGCCGGACGCGGTCAGCAACCGGGCATGCGGCCGGCCGACCGAGGGCTCGGCCACCACCAGCTCGTCCGGCCCGCCGCCGGCCTCGCCGGTCAGGGTGTAGGACGGCCGGCTGTCGTAAAGCATCCAGCCCCGCCGGTCGGCCAGCACCCTGGGCGGCAGCGGCAAAGCGGCGGGCGCGGCCGGCGCCATGCCGGGCCCCGGCGCCGCCGCAGGCGAGGCGCCGGCGAGCGCCAGGCCGTCGCGCGGCCAGCGCATGAAGGCGAAGACCCAGAGCAGGATCAGCGAGATCAGCGAGCCGATGCCGGTAACGGTGAGCAGGATCGCGGCGGCGCCGGCCCAGCCGGGCAGGCCCGCCTTCTCGGCGATGCGCCAGCACATCCAGCCGGCCAGCACGAGGCCGACCAGCGCGAACGCGCTGGTCAGGCCGAACAGGCCGAGCAGGGCCGCGAGGTCGAAGCCCATCATGCCGGATGCGCGGGCTTGGGCCGCCCCTCGCCCTTGGGCCAGTCGCTGAAGGCGAGCACCGCCATGACGATGAACGGCCCGACCACCGGCACGAGATGGAACAGCGCGAGCAGGCCCGAGAAGCCGGCGCGCTCGAAGATGCGCCAGCTCGGCACGATCAGCAGCAGCGCGAACAGCACATGCACGACCAGGATCGCCATCAGGGCGAACATGCCGAGCCCAAGCAGCCAGCCGATCACGGTGATCATGGAATCGTCCACGTCAGGCGATGGCCACGACTTCGATCTCGACCGCCACGTCGCGCGGCAGGCGCGCCACCTCGACGGTCGAGCGGGCGGGCGGCAGGGCGCCGAAATACTCGGGCTTGCCGTAGACCTCGTTCATGGCGGCGAAGTCGTTCATGTCCTTCAGGAAGACGGTCGTCTTGACGGCGCGGTCGAGATCGGAGCCGGCGGCCTTGAGCACCGCCCGCAGGTTCTTCAGCACCTGCGCGGTCTGCGGCGCGACGCCGCCGCTCACGATCTGGCCGGTGGCGGGATCGAGCGGAATCTGTCCGGCGCAATAGACCAGGCCGCCAGCCACGATCGCCTGCGAATAGGGCCCGAGGGCGCCGGGAGCCGCATCGGTCTTCACCATCTTCTTGTCGGTCGACACTGGTTTGCACTCCAAAAAGGGCGGAAAGACGCTAAAGCGGTTCGCGACGGAAAGGAACCACCTGCGGACGGTACCGGCTGCGGTTGCCGGGCGCGGGCAAAAACGCCCGGCGGCCTGTAACCAATTCTCAACCCGGCCATTGGTCTAGGAGGCACGCTGGTGGACCATTCCGGCACCGGAACCCTGCGTGATCCCTATGTCAGCGGCAACAATCCGCATCCTACGCCAACTCGCACCGAAGCGGGAGGCGCGAGGCTGCGCACGCGGCCCGGTCGGCGGCCGGGGCCGCGCACGGCGTCACCGCAAATGACCGGCGACGGCCGCCTGCACGATGCCGAGTACTGGCACGAACGGGCCGACGAGGCGCGCGCGCGCGCCGACCAAATGCATGACTGGGACGCGAAATGCACCATGTTCGGGATTGCCGAGAGCTATGACCGGATGGCGCGGTGGGCCGAAATGAGAAATCTCCGCCCGGACGGCAGAAAGCCGCGCTGAACACCTAAGGTTCGTGAAAGCTTCGCCCGGTACAAACCCATCCCCGCCCGTGATTTTTCCAACCTACCGTTTCGAGAATCCGAGCCACGATGATCATGCCGTCACCATGGGCGGCTGGTCCTACCTGTGGGCCGGCCTGTTCGGCGCTCTCTATGTCGCCACCAAGGGACACCACCGCCAGATCGGCAAGGCCGTGCTGATCAACATCGGCTTTCTCGCACTGTACATCGCCATCGCCGGCGCCTCCTCTGCCCTGGCGCCCGTGGTCCAACTCGGGGTCATCGTCCTGCTGGTTCCGTTCCTCGTCATCCTCCAGGGCAGGGCGATGATCCGGCTCATCCGGAATGGGTTTCGCCGCCGCGGCTGGTGGGTCCAGCGGGCATAGCGGCGACCACGAGGGTGTCGCTCCGGCGGACGGGCAGGTCGCAAGAGTACATCTCTCTGGGGGAGAAGATCCGCTGGAGCGACCTTCGCATTCTGGATGGGCTGGCTTACGGCTGCCTGAACCACCAGACGGAGTTCCCTCCGCGCTGCCGTCCGCAGCCCGCGATGCATGTCACAACATTCGATGCGATCGGCACGTTATTCTTCCGCGCCGACATTCTTCCGTGCCGACCGAGGGAGCCTGGCAAGTGCCTGTTGATTTTCAGATCGATCGCGAAAACCAGTTCGTGACGGTGACGATGCACGGAGTCGTGGTCCTGCAAGAGATTCTGGACTACTTCGATGCCCTGGTCGTCGAGGACGCGATGCGCTACCCCAAGCTGATCGATACGCGCCAGGCCCAGCCGCAGCTGAGCGACGACGACGTCATGGTGCTCGGCGCCCGCGTCAGTGCCTACGCCGCGTACGATCCGCGCGGGCCGATCGCGACCGTCGTCACGAGCCGCCAGACGACCGAATTCCTCCGGCGTTTCATGAATCTCGGCGGGGCCGAGAGACCCATGCAGATCTTCACCACGATGGAGGAAGCCCGCGCCTGGCTGAGGGCCGCTATGCAAGTCGAAGTAAAGAGAGGCAGCAGCGCTTCCACCGATCCCGGCGCTGACGGCTCTGACCGGTGAATTTCGATCGGTTCGACAAGCGCTGACAGGCTGAAGCGCCGTCGCGTCATGTCTCGCGGACGCTGCTGCGCGGGGCGACCGGAAAGACGAGAGTCTGGGCGGTACCTGAAGCCGATTGCCGCATTTCGAGA
>VBAF01000571.1 GCA_005884705.1 Alphaproteobacteria bacterium | reverse complement strand
TCAGGGAGTATTTCCACGGCCCGCGCGGCCGGGCAGCGCTCAAGCAGGCGTAGGGGCGGTAAAAGGGTTCATGGAAAAGCGCTCGCCCTATGTCCTGATCGGTGCGGCGGTGATGCTGTTCATCGCCGCGGTGGTCGGCTTCGTGATCTGGAAGCTGCGCGCGGGCGACCAGACCGCCTATGCCTACTACGTGATCCTGTTCTCGGGCGACGTGCAGGGGCTGACCCCGGATTCGCGGTCTACTATCGCGGCCTGCGGGTTGGTCGGGTGGCCGATATCGGCCTGACCGCGCGGACCGACGTCCAGCGCAGCACCGGGCGTGAGCGACTGACCGAGAAGATCCAGGTGACGGTCGCAGTCGATTCCCACATCGACATCCGCGACCGCTCCTACGCGGTGTTCGAGAAGCCGTTCATCGCCGGCGCCGCCTACGTGCAGATCGTCGGCAGAGTCGACGTCGACCAGGTCAAGCCCAAGAAGGGCAAGAACGACAAGCCCTACCCGGAGATCCGCGAGGGCGCCTCGTTCCTGCAGGTCACCTCGACCTCGGCGCAGGAGCTGTTGTCCAAGGCGGGCACCACGGTCGACCGGCTGAACGAGCTGCTCAACCCCGACAACATCCAGTCGGTCAGCGATTCGCTGCGCAGCCTCAACACCGCGCTGGCCGGCATCGCCAAGCAGGACGGCGCCATCCAGCAGACGTTGGCCGAGCTGCCGGGCGCGGTGGCCGAGTTCAACAAGACTTTCACCAAGCTCAACAATGCGGCCGACCGGCTGAACCTGATCGCCATGGAGTTCGGGCCCCAGGACGCCGAGACCAAGAAGGCGCTGGCCGGCAAGGAGCCGAGCGACCTGCGCAAGACGCTGGTCGAGGCGCAGAAGGCGCTGTCCAACATCGACGGCGCCGCGCTCCAGCTCAACAAGCTGGTCGCCGACAGCAAGGGCGGCATCCGCCAGTTCTCCGAGAACGGCCTGGTCGAGCTCAGCTACGCCATCCGCGAGCTGCGCCAGCTGACCTCCAACCTCAACATCATCGCCACCAAGATCGAGCGCGATCCGGCGAACTTCCTGTTCACCGGCAAGCAGGGATACACGCCCAAATGATCCTGCGTCTGGCCGCCCTGGCGGCCGCCCTGCTGCTCGGTGCCTGCGAGCTCATCAAGGCCGCCGAGGAACCCACCGACCTCTACACCATCACACCGAAGAGCACCTTCGACCAGGACATGCCGGCGGTATTCTGGCAACTCGCGGTGGAGGTGCCGGGCGCGTCGGCCAACCTCAGCACCAGCCGCATCGCGATCTCCCAGTCGCCGACCTCGTCGGATTATTTCTCCAAAACCGCGTGGACCGACCGCGCACCGCTGATGGTGCAGACGCGCATCGTCGATTCGTTCGAGAACAGCCACAAGATCGTCGCCGTGGCGCGCGAATCGATCGGCCTGCGCGCCAACTACGTGCTGCAGTCGGACCTGCGCAATTTCGAGGCCATGTACTTCTACGGCCCCCAGCCGATCGCGCACGTGCGCATCGTCGCCAAGCTGGTCCGCATGCCCGACCGGCAGATCATCGCCGTCGGCAGCTTCGAGCGCTGCGTGCGGGCGCGCGCCGACAAGGTGCCCAAGGTGGTCGAGGCGTTCGACCAGGCGCTGGGCAGCGTCATGAAGCGGCTGGTCGCCTGGACGCTCAAGGCTGCGCCGCCGCGGGCACCGAGCGACGAGGCGCCGTACGACATCATCCGCTATCGCAATCCTGCCAATGCCCATGTCGACAGCGAGAATTGCCCCAAGGGCAACGACGCCTCGATGGTGCCGCTGACCGACGAGTAGCTGGAGCGCGCCACTCCAGGGCGCGCGCTCCCATGAGCGGGCCGGAGGCCCGCGGTCCGGCGAGACTAAGCTCTCGCCTTCACCAGCGACCAGCCGAGATCGGCCAGCACGCGGGCGCGGTCGCCGTAGCTCTTGGCGGTCTCCGACGAGGCGTTGCCGTCGAGGCCGCGCTTGTAGACGCCCTGCACGATGGCGGCGAGCCGGAACAGCGAGAAGGCGACGTAGAAGTCCCAGGCGGGGATGTCCTTGCGGCCGGTGCGCCGCGCATAGGCCGCGACATAGTCCTTCTCGCTCGGGATGCCGAGCGCGGCGAGGTCCAGGCCGGCATAGCCCTCGGAGGCGCCGAAGCCCTCGCCGAAGTGCCAGACCATGCAGTTGTAGCCGAGGTCGGCCAGCGGATGGCCGAGCGTGCTGAGCTCCCAGTCGAGCACCGCGATGATGCGCGGCTCGGTCGGATGGACGATGGTGTTGCCGAGCCGATAGTCGCCATGGTTGATGCGCGTTTCGTCGCCCGGCGGGATGTGCGCCGGCAGCCAGCTCTTCAGCAGTTCCATCGACTCGAGGTGCGCGGTGCGCGAGAGGTCGTACTGGCTCGACCA
>VBAF01000027.1:11625-12387 GCA_005884705.1 Alphaproteobacteria bacterium | reverse complement strand
CCAACGATTTCCAGCTGCCGGACGGCACCGTGCTCGCTCAGCCGCTCAGCGGGGACCAGATCCACTCGGTCTACGCCGACGCCTGGCGCGTGGCCCCCGGCGCCTCGCTGCTCGACGACGCACACGGGCCGGCGCTGTCGCAGCTCGTCCAGGCCATGGCGACCGGCTTGGTCTCGACGGGTACCGGTCAGCCGGCAACGCAGTGGGCTGAAGACGCGAGTTCCTACGCGCCCATCGAGTTCATTCCCGTCGCGTCGTCCTTCTGAGACGGGGTTCTCAGCCGTCCAGCTGCTCGCGCAGCATCTCCAGCTCGAGCCACTCGGTTTCGGCTGAATCGAGATCGACCTGGGCGGATGCAAGCCTCGTCGACTTGGCGGCAAAGGTCTTGGGGTCGCGGCTGTAGAGCGCCGCGTCGGCAAGCGCCGATTGCAACCCGGCGATCTCGGCGTGCAGCGCCTCGATCCTCTTCGGCAGCTCGACGAGCGCGCGCTCGCGCTTGTAGCCGAGGCGCTGCTTCTGCTCGCGCGCCGGCGCCGGCGCGTCCTTGCGCGGCGCAGGCGCCGCCGCCGGCGCCTCGCGCGGGCCACGTTGCAGCAGATAGTCGCTGTAGCCGCCGGCATACTCGGTCGCCGTGCCGTCGCCTTCGAGCGCGATGGTCGAGGTCACCAGCCGGTCGAGGAAATCGCGGTCGTGGCTGACCAGCAGGACGGTGCCGTCATAGTCGCTCAGCGCCTCCTGCAACAGGTCGAGCGTGTCTGAATC
>VBAF01000027.1:0-11586 GCA_005884705.1 Alphaproteobacteria bacterium | reverse complement strand
CAGGTTCGAGGGCGCGGCCAGCGCCTTGGCAAGCAGCAGGCGGTTGCGCTCGCCGCCGGAGAGCGTGCGCACCGGCTGGCGCGCCTGCTCGTCCTTGAACAGGTATTCGCGCAGGTAGGTCATGACGTGGCGGGGCGTGCCGCGCACCAGCACGTGGTCGTTGCGGTCGGCCAGGATCTCCCACGGCGTCTTGTCCGGATCGAGCGCGGTGCGGCGCTGGTCGATCACCACCGGCAAAAGATTGGCGCCGAGCTTCACCGTGCCGCTGTCGGGCTCCAGCTCGCCGATCAGCATCCTGAGCAGGGTCGTCTTGCCTGCGCCGTTGGGACCGATCAGGCCGACGCGATCCTTGCGGAAGATGCGCGTCGAGAAATCGCGCACGATCACCCTGTCGCCGAAGCGCTTGGAGATCGCGCGCGCGGTGATGGCGAGCGTGCCCGATTGCTGCGCCTCGCCGACCGCGATGGTGGCGCGGCCGGTCGGGCCGATCTGCTGGCGGCGCTGCTTGCGCAGCGCGCCGAGCGCGCGCAGCCGGCCCTCGTTGCGGGTGCGCCGCGCGCGGATGCTCTTGCCCGCCCATTCGGTCTCGCGCTCGATCAGCCGGTCGAGCTTGTGCCGCTCGGTCGCCTCGCGCTCGATGATCCCGGTCGACCACTCCTCGAACGCGTCGTAGCCGCGGTCGAGCCGGCGCACGATGCCGCGGTCGAGCCACAGCACGGCGCGCGCGAGGTTGGCGAGGAACCGCCGGTCGTGGCTCACCAGCACATAGGCGCCGCGCCACGCCGCGAGCCTGGCCTCCAGCCATTCGATGGTCGGCAGGTCGAGATGGTTGGTCGGCTCGTCGAGCAGCATGACGTCGGGCTCGGCGACCAGCACACGCGCAAGCGCGGTGCGCCGCGCCTCGCCGCCCGACAGGCCGGTGGGCGCGCGCGCCCCGTCGAGCTTCAGCTCGGCGAGCAGCGCCTGCACGCGGTAGTCGGACGGGCCGTGGCCGTCGGTCAGCGCCGAGGCGACATAGTCGGAGACCGTGGCATGGCCGCTGAAATCTACATCCTGCGGCAGGGTGGCGACGGTGGTGCCGGGCTGCACGAAGCGGCTGCCGCCGTCGAAGATCGGCGCGCCGGCCAGGATGCGCAGCAGGGTCGACTTGCCCGCGCCGTTGCGGCCGACCAGCGACAGCCGCTCAGCCGGCCCGATCGACAGATCGACCGATTCGAGCACGGTCTGGTCGCCGAGATGGAAGCGGATCCCGGCGAGGGTCAGGAGGGGCGGATCGGCCATGAGGCGGGCTGTTTGGCCGAAGCTGTCCACAGGAGCAAGGATAACTATGCCGCTATCTTGGGCCGGCATGCTCCAGGTCGTGGGGGACTCCAAGCGCATCGACCGCGCCATCAAGCGCCTGCACGGCGCCTTGAAGGGCGTTCCTGCGCGCGGCGTGCGCCTCACCTGGCGCGGCGGCGAACTGCGCACCACCATCCACTGGGTGCGCGACGACGCCTTCTGGTGGGCGGTCGAGCCGCGCCATCAGCGCGACGCGCTGGTGCTCGGCCATGCCGCCCATCCGCCGGGCCGGCGCGAGAGCATCACCTGCGAGATCAACCTGCCGCGCGCCGGCGCCGACCGGAAGGTGGCCGGCATCATCGCCGCCGATGAAAGCGGCGCGTTCTACCTCGCCCACTCGGGCCGGCTCAGCAAGTCGGGCTTCCGCGAGTTCCTGGCCGACGGCGTGTGGCGCATCGTGCAATGGCCTGACGGCGAGGAGACCGAGGCGCTGATCGTGGCGCCGCTCGCCAGCCCGCGGCTGACCCGGCTGCTCGGCCGCTTCGTCGATTCGGTGCGCCGCTTCAAGGAGGGCGATCCGCCGCCGGCCCAGCCGGGGCTGTGCGTCGAGCCCTCGGTGCACGGCTCGGCGGGTACGGCCTGCGACCGCTCGCTGGTCGACCTCGCGCTGCACGAGGAGCTTTCCAAGCGCGGCCTGTTCGGCGGGGCTGCCGATCTGTTCTCGCTGCGCGGCGAGCGCCCGCGGCCTCTGTTCGCGCTGATCGCCGACGGCGAGCCCGAGCAGCTCGCGCTGGCGGTCGGCTCGCTGTCGCTCGCCGCGGCGCGCGGCGGCGCCGAGGTGCGGCCGATCCTGATCGCGCCGGCCGAGCTGGCCGAGCAGGAGGGCGCGCTGGACTCGCTGCCCTTCGCCTGCGTGCGCTACCGCTGGCGCGGCGCCCGCGCGGTGTTCGACGGCCTCGACGACGCGCTGGCGTAGCCATGGCGATGGGCATCACGACGGGCATCTGGGTATCGGCGCAGGTCCGCATCTGCGACCGCGCCTTCATTCCGGCCACCGTCGTGCGGCGCGGCGATCCCGATGCCGGCACGGTGCTGCTCAAGCTCAACCGCTTCGAGCAGGGCGTGACGGTCTATGCCCAGACCACCAGCAGCGGCGACGAGCCGACCTGGAGTCGCGGCACCGGCCCGACGCCGGTCAGCGAGGCCGAGGCCGACGCCTATATCGAACGCCAGGTGAAATACGACCCCGACGTCTGGGTGCTCGAGATCGAGGACCGCCGCGGCCAGTACAAGATGGACGGGAAAGTGGTCTGACTTCCGTCGTCTCGACCGGAGCCGAGCGAAGCGAGGCGGAGCGGAGAGACCTTGCCTGCATCAGGCAAGACCCCTCGGCTACGCTCGGGGTGACGGACTTCGTCCGTCACTGCGCCGGCAGCACCGTCATCGGGTCGACGGTCTTGCTGCCGCCGCGGCGGACCTCGAAGTGCAGGCGCGGGCTTGCCGCACCGCCGCTCGCGCCGGCCCGGGCGATGGTCTGGCCCTTCCTGACCGTGTCGCCCTTCTTGACCAGCGCCGCGTCGGTGTTGCCGTAGGCGGTGATGTAGCCGCCGGCATGCTCGACCAGCACGAGATTGCCGAGGCGCGCGACCTCGTCGCCGACATAGACCACCTCGCCGTCGTCGGCCGCCTTGATCGGCGCGCCGTTGTCGGCGGCGATGTCGATGCCGTCGTTGGTCTGGCCGTTGGCCGTGCCGTAGGGCGCGATGATCTTGCCGTGCAGCGGCCACTGCAAGCGCGGCGGCGGAACCGGGGCGCTCGCGGTCGCCTGCGGGCTGAGCGGCGTCGGCGCGCCCGATGCGGCCGAACCGGACGCGGCCGCCGTCTTCTGCTCGGTCGCGCCGGGCGGCGGCAGCGATTCGCGCTTCACCGCGCCGGGCGGGCCGCTCGGCGGCGCACCGGAGGGGCCTGCCGAGGCGGTCTCGACCGGCTCCGAGGCCGGCACGTACTTGGCGCCGGGCACTTCCAGCGTCTGGCCGGGCCGCAGCGAATAAGGCGCCTGCAGCCGGTTGCGCTCGACGATGCTCTGGGTCGACACGCCGTAGCGGCTGGCGATGCCGTCGACCGTGTCCTTGTTCCTGACGACATAGGTCGGCACGGCATTGGGGCCGGCGGCGGAGCCGGGATATTCCATGGTGCCCTCGCGGGCGCCATAGAGAACGTTGTCCATCGAGGTGCAAGCGCCGAGCGCAGCCGTGAGCGTCGCCGTTATCGCCAGCGATCGCCTCCAGCCGGCCCATCGCGAGGGGAAGCGAGGGGCTCTTTTCATGCCGCCATACTACTGCATCGCGATTCCGGCGGGAATAGGCCCTCGGCGCAGCCGAGGCTTCAGAACGGATCGAGGCAGCGCTACCAGCGCAGCAGGCGGTGGCCGAGCAGCGCGCCGATCGCCACCATCGGCAGCGCCGCCAGCGTGTACCAGGTCGCGACGAACAGCGGCGAGTCGTCGAAGCAGTGGAAAGCGTAGAGGCTGGCGCCCGACAGCGCGGCGAGCAGGCCAGCCGCCGCGCCTGCGAGCGCGGGCGACGCGGGCGCGCCGCGCCGCAGGATGAGCAAGGCGGCACCCAGCGGCGCCAGCGACAGGAGGGGCACCATCGGCAGGCAAATCATCGAGTTGCTGCCGACCAGCCGGGTGGGCCAGGACGATGCCGGCACCGACAGCAGCTCGATCGCGACGGCGGCGGCGACCACCGCCAGCAAGGGCAGCAGGCGGCGCCATGGATGGCGCGGCATGTCGGGCCGCGCGCAGTCGAGGCAGAGGGCGAAGGCGAGGCCGAGCCCGAGCAGGACAGTCGCCACCTTGAGCTCGAAGCGCCAGGTGGCGAGCGCCGGGCCGATGTCGGCGCGGATGCCGAGGGCGAGCAAGAACACGACCAGCGACGCGCGCGCTCGAGCCGCCGCCGCGGGTGCGGTCGGCGACCAGCGCCGTGACGAGCTGCTCGGTCTTCACGGACCGCCCCGTCGGTAGAAGGCGGCCATCGCCTTGAGCGCGCGATGGAGCGCCACGCGCACCGCGCCTTCGCTCATGCCGAGGTGCGAGGCGACGGCAGCGGCACTTTGGCCTTCGAGCGAGATCTCCTGGACGATCCGGCGCTGGCGCTCCGGCAGGCTGTCGAGCAGCCGCCGGGAGTCGATGACGGTCGGCGCCTCGACGTCGACGGCCAGCTCGAGCGAGTCCTCCCAGTCGGCGATGTCGACATGGTCGTGCCAGCCGCCGCGGCGCAGGTGATCGGCCAGCTTGTAGCGCGCGATCGCGCGCAGCCAGGGCTGGAGCGGCCGGCTGTCGTCCCATGTGTCGCGCTTCAGATGCATCGCAAGCAACGCCTCCTGGACGATGTCCTCGCATTCCGTCATGTCGCGGCCCGCCGACGCGAGGCCCCGCCGCACCACCGACCTCAGCCATATCACGACGAGGCCGAGCAGCCGCCGATAGGCCTGCTCGTCGCCTTGCCGCGCCGCCCGCATCAGGGCGGAGAGATCGTCCGGATCGGCCAACGCGGTCGGTCTTTCACATATTCGTGTGCGAGGGGCCCAACATTACAGCCCGTCTTCGCCGGCGCGCGAAATTTTTTCGCCGCCGCGTAACGTCACGGTCCTGGGCGGCGAACAACCCGGTACGAGCCCAATGCTCGTTCAACACGCGCACTTTGGCGCTCACGCCAAAGTCGCTTTGGGAGACCAGGACATGACCAAGCGCCAGTTGTTCACGACCGCCGCCGCGATCTTCGCCGCCGGCACCTTTGTCACCGCCGCCCATGCCGAGGGCGTGAAGTGCGGTGGCAGCAAC
Source organism: Alphaproteobacteria bacterium (assembly GCA_005884705.1). Lineage (GTDB taxonomy): Bacteria > Pseudomonadota > Alphaproteobacteria > Reyranellales > Reyranellaceae > Reyranella. The sequence continues at coordinate 6,461 of VBAF01000027.1, read as the reverse complement.
GCCTGCAAGGGCCAGAGCGCCTGCAAGAGCGCCAGCAACGCCTGCAAGGGCCAGAACGCCTGCAAGGGCCAGGGCTTTACCGAGGCAAGCACCTCGGCGGACTGCATGGCCAAGGGCGGCAAGGTCCTCTAAGGCCCGATCGGCATCGCGGCGCGGGCGTCCGGCCAAGCGCGGGCGCCCGCTCCGTCTTTCTCGAGCATCCTGCCATGAATCGTTTCGCCACCGTCTTCTATGACTGGTCCCGCCTCGTCGCGGGCCATTTCACCTGGGCGGGACCGCTCGCCGTGCGCATCGTCGTCGGCTGGGTGTTCCTGTGGTCGGGCTGGACCAAGCTGCACACCCTGCAGCGGATGATCGAGAACTTCCGCGACTGGGGCATCCCGGCGCCGGAGGTCCTGGCGCCCTTCGTGTCGGGCATGGAGTTCGCCGGCGGGCTGCTGCTGCTGGCCGGATTGCTGACCCGCTTCATCGCTGTGCCGATGATGATCATCATGGTGGTGGCGATCGCCTCGGCGAAATGGGCCGCCGTCGATTCGCTCGAGACCCTGCTCGGCTTCGAGGAGGTCTCGTACTTCGTGATGTTCGCCTGGCTGGCGATCGCGGGGCCGGGCCCGGTCTCGCTCGATCACCTCGTCCTGCGCGCCGTCGACCGCGCGCCGGCCGAGCACGGCGCCTAGGGTGTGTACTCATAAACAGGCCCTACCGATGTAGGACAAAGCAATGTCCGCTTTGCCCCCAAAATCGGACGTTGGCGTTGGACAAAGGCATGTCTGCTATGGGCCACTTTCTGCCGTGAGCAGATGCAGCAAATAGAAGCGCTACTCAATCACCTCGTCGGCGCGTTGCTGAAGGCTCAGCGGCACATTCAGGCCGAGCGCTTTGGCAGTCTTGAGATTGATCACCAACTCGAACTTGACCGGGGCCTGGACCGGAAGCTCGCTCAGCTTGGCGCCCTTGAGGATGCGATCGGCATAGGTCGCCGCGCGCCGATAATTATCGACCTGGTCATTTCCGTATGACAGCAGGCCGCCGACTTCAGCGAAGAGACGGAACGGATAGACGGCAGGGACACGGTAGCGAGCAACCTGCGATGTGATCTCTACGCGATAAGCGGTCAAGAAAACGTCCGGCATCACGATGAGGCCACCATTCGGCTCGCGTGCCAATGCGGCAACGACGGATTCAAGCTCGGACGGGTCGCGAACAGGTGCGGCGATCGCCTCCACGCCCAAGGACGCAGCGGCGGCTTTGAAAGGGGTCATGTAATATTCGACATAGGGCGCGGTTGCCGGGTTGAACAGGAACGCGACCCGGGCGAGGCGCGGCGCGATCTCCTTGAGCAGCTCCGGCCACTTGCCGGCCATCGTCGGCTCGTACAAGGTGAACCCGGTGGCGTTGCCGCCCGGCCGCGGAAAGTTCGCGACGAAGCCGCTGCCGACCGGGTCGGCAACGTTCGCGAAAATGATGGGGATGGTGCGCGTTTGTTGCAGCATCGCCGCTGTGGTGGGTGTGTTTTGCGTAAGAATGAGGTCGGGCTGCAGCGCGACGAGCTCCTTGGCGAATCGTTGCATCGTCTTCACGTCGGCCGCTGCCCAACGCGTGTCGATCCGGATGTTGCGGCCCTCGGCCCACCCGAGCTTCTGGAGTCCCTCCCGGAACGCCGCGACGAAGACCTGTCCTTCCTGGTCGGTTTCGGCATAACCCATCAGCACGCCGATCCGCCGCATCGGCTGCTGCGCGCGTGATGTTAGCGGCCCACCCGCAGCCGCGCCGCCGGCAAGGGCTATGAAATCGCGCCGCCTCAAGACCACTCCCACGTTGGACAAGGCATCATACCGATCAAGTCTAGCACGCTGGATGCGGGCAGGATGCGGCTCGCTCGGCGGCAAGACCTATATCCGAGATGGGTCATGAACCGAAGTGACGGCCTGTCGGCGTCATGTCCCGTGTACGCCCAACAGCAGACGTGGCCGGACCGGGCCCCGACTTCCGAAAAGGGCCAATTACAGATAAACTTTGCTGAAGAGCCTTCAGGAGAGCCCATCAAAAATGAGCGCCGAGGTCATGCGCTACAGCCGCTACTGAACGCCTCGCCATGCGGTCAGGCGCGGGATCCAACGCGGCACACTTATTCGGAACGCTTCGTATTCCGCCCCGAATGACTCTTTCAGCGTCGGTTCTTCGTAGGCCACGACGAAGCCATGGGAGAAAGCCCAAAACAGCGCCCCATACCAGACGAGACGCCAGTCGCCGAACAGGATCGCCTGACCCAGAATGATGGCGACCACCGCCACGTAAATCGGATTTCGCACGTAACGGTAGAGGCCTGTCACCACCAGCTTTTGGGGTGGCGCGATCGGCGCCGGCGTGCCCAGCCCCTGCAGCGCAAAGCGCACGAACGAATCCACAAGCCCGGGTACTCCCGCGATGATCAAAAGGACCCCGATTGCGCGCGTCAATTCGAGGCCGAGGAACGGCGGCCGAAACTCCCAACGCGTCATCCACCACGGCACGAGCCCTGCCAGCAGGCAAGGCGCGATCACGAAAAAGAGGGCGGAGCCCAGGACGGCAGTTGCCTTCTGCATGGACGCGATCCGTTCCTTGCTATTCTAGCGCTCCGCACCTGGAGCGCACCAGGTACGCTTTGGGTCATTAGCGGACATCGTTGCACTTCAATCGATGTTCGCTGAACCCCTAGAAGCGGACACTCCTCTACACCCGGTTGAGGTCGGCTAAGGGCCAGGAGCGGACGTGACCTGCGGTCGGAACTGGGAGAACGTTCCGCGCCATAGAAACTGCACCAACTTGAGGCTCTGGAACTGGGACGACACTGCGGCGCCCAGGAGCTAAGATGCGACCAGGCGCGGCTGCCGGAGTCCGCCGCGCAGCAGTCTGAGCTTGGGGAGGCTTCTTGACTGGAGAGCTGCCCTCGACGCCAAAGTACCCCAGTCAAGCGGTGGAACCATCGTGCAAGTCTCTAACGGAAAGGCCGGCCAAAAAGGCCGCTTCTACCTGACCAAGCACATCTGGGTGCCGCAAGAGCCGATCGAGAACCTCAATCTCAAGATGTCGGACATGATCCTGCGCCACATGCCCAAGTTGCCCCTGGGCGGCGGCGACGCGATCAAGGCTTATCCGGTGCTCGAGGAACTGAGCAAGGTCCACGACAAGATCAAGGCCGACCTGCAGTACCTGCTCGGCCACCACGACGAAATTCCGACCTTGAACGAGGTGCATCCGCGCGACCTGTTCGTCCCGGGCCGGGCCTGGCGGACGTTCATGCTCATGATTTGGGGCCATGAGATCAAGGCGAACACCGCCGCGGTGCCCGACACCTGGGCGGCGATCAGCAGGATCCCGGGTGTCCACAGCGCCCTGTTCAGCATCCTGGCCGGCGGCGCCGAGCTCATGCCGCACCGCGGCCCGGCGGCGGGCGTCGTCCGCTTCCACTATCCGCTGATCGTGCCCAAGGAGCCGGAAAAGTGCTGGATCGAGATCGGCGGCCACCACTTCTTCTGGCAGGAAGGCGTACCTCTGGTGTTCGACGACACGCGCGAGCATTGGGTCAAGAACCAGACCGCGGAAACGCGCGTGGTGCTGATCGTCGATTCCGACGCCCGCATGCCGTTCCCCGTGAACGTCTTTACGGCGCTGCGCTACCACCTCATCCGCCGTTCGAGCGAGATGAAGACCATACTCGACCGTGCCGCGATTGCCGTGCCCCCGCGCACGCCCTCACCGGAGGAGGTCGCTCAACCGGCCTGATCACACGACCTCGCTCGCGCAGGCGGCAATTATTTTTTCGGCATCGCTACCGGCCGCGAAGATCCGAAGGCGGCCCAAGCGATGCGATGAGCCAGGAGTAGCGTCGACTCGCCGCGATTGTACTGGCCGACGAGGCGATCGAATCGGCCAGCCAAGTCCCTTATGGGTCAGAAGGCGACATGAACACCCGTCGGCTCGATGTCCGCTTTGCTCTCGCAAGCGGACATCCCTCAGGGATCAGGTAACGTCCGCTTCGGGCCAACAACGGAAGTCACGCACCGGACAAGAAGAAGGCCCCGCGAGGGGGGCCTTTCCCTCAGCAACGACACCAGCTTTGACCATGGGCGTTCAATCTCACAAACGACCGTAGCCGCGAGGTCTCCTCCAGATCGGACCCGGAGCGCGCACGGGCTCCACGACGGGCGGCTTTGACATGATGTCGACGAACCCGGATCGAGAGATCGGCCTCAGCACGGTTTCGCCGTTCTGGCGTTCTGGGAGCGACATCCACAGGACCGGAGCTGCAAAACTGAATGAACCGAAAGAGTCTTCCAGCTCCCCGAAGTCAAACACAACAATCTTCTGACTGTTCTCCCACTTGCGAAGCAGCATACTGCTTGCCGTGGGGACAGCGCACGTCAATGGATTCTGCTGCACCCTCCGTCCAAGGTGCAGCGCCTTAACGAAACTCTTTCTGTCATTCTTCAACCGCGAACCGTCTACAACCCAGTACATTTCGCCATAGATCGCTTCGCGCGAAGAGCGTTCTTCTTCCGAGATCTCTGAATGCTGGAACTCCAGCACCTGCCCACGCGCGGTCTTCACGTCTGCAAGATGCCGCTCCCCGTTCTCGGCACGGTGGAGAACTTCCTGCCAGTCCTTCGGAAACATGTTCTTCCATCGGCGGTGCCATTCGGTCTCTGGCTCCCAGTGGTGATCGAAGTGTCCCCGTGGGTGGGACCAGTGCGGCACTCTGATCCTGCCGCATTTCGGCGTCAGCGGAACTTCGCATATCGGGCATTGGCCGATAATGCCGCGCTCGGCTTCTCTCCGTTCGCCGTTGCTCATCGCGTACTTCATCTTCATCTCTCATCGTTGCCGCAAGCGCGGCATGGCCCCGGCGGGCATCGTGGACACTCGCTCTACCTCCGAGGGTAGCAGAGAGGGCTGTGGGAAGCGCAGTGTGTTGGCGCAGCCCCATGTGCGCTCTGCGCGTCGACGGAGTTGTCCGGTGCCGATGTCCGCTCTGGGTCAAAAGGCGACATGCCAGGATCGTCGCCAGATGTCCGCTTTACCTACGAAAACGAACAATCCAGTGAGTACACGCCCTAGAGCCGCCTCAGCCCTGCCCGAGCACCGGCAGTGCGCCGGTGACCAGCGGCACGAAGCGGACCGGCATCAGCGTGTCGCGCTTAAGCCCGCTCTCGCTCTTGACGATCCGCTCGACCACCTGGGAGGTCGGGTCGCGGCCGACCGGCACGATCAGGATGCCGCCGACCGCGAGCTGGTCGATCAGCGCCTGCGGCCGCTCCTCGGCGGCGGCGGTGACGATGATGCGGTCGAACGGCGCCTGCGCCGGCCAGCCCTTGCTGCCGTCGGTCACGTCGCACACCACGTTGTAGATGCCGAGGCCGATCAGCAGGCGCTCGGCCTCCTTCGACAAGGGCTTGAAGCGCTCGATCGAGTAGACGCGGCGGGCGATCTTGGCCAGCACGGCGGCCTGGTAGCCCGAGCCGGTGCCGATCTCGAGCACCTTCATGCGCGGGCCGACGCGCAGCGCCTCGGTCATCGCGGCGACCACCAGCGGCTGACTGATGGTTTGGCCGAACGAAATAGGCAGTGCGGTATTGTCCCACGCCCGCTCGGCGAAGGGCGCAGCGACGAAGCGCTCGCGATCGACCGCGGCGATCGCGCCCAGCACGTTCTCGTCGGTGATGCCCGACTGCCGGAGCTCGGCGATCAGGCGCTGCATGGCGGGGACGTTCATCGCGCCCGCATCCTGCCTCAAACGGTTGCGAATTGCGCGGCGAGCTTGCGTCGCGTCGGCTCGTGGGTGAGGTCGAGATGGAGCGGCGTCACGGAAATGTAGCCGCTGCGCAGCGCGTAGAGGTCGCTCTCCTCGTCGAGCTCGTGCTCGCCCGGCGTGTAGCCGATCCAGTAGTAGGCGCCGCCGCGCGGATCGATGCGCTCGATGATGGTGCCGCCGAAGCCGCGCACGCCCTGGCGCGTCACCCGCGTGCCCTTGACCGAGGCGGCGACGACGTCGGGGAAGTTGACGTTGACGAAAACGTTGCGCGGCCAGTCCATCTCCAGGATGCGCCGCGTCACCTCGGCGCCATGCTGTGTGGCGGTGCCCCATTTCACCGGATGGGGCTGCATGAAGGCCTGGCTGTAGGCGATCGAGGGGATGCCGAGCAGGCAGCCTTCCATGGCGCCGGCGATGGTGCCGGAGTAGGTCACGTCATCGGCCATGTTGGTGCCGCGGTTGACGCCCGACAGCACGATGTCGGGCGGCCGGGCCTTCAGCAGGTGCTTGACGGCGAACAGCACGCAGTCGGTCGGCGTGCCCTCGACGGCGAACTTGGTCGCGCCGATCTCGCGGGCGCGGATCGGCCGCGTGATCGACAGCGAATGGCCGGCGCCGCTCTGGTTGAACTCGGGCGCCACGACCCAGACGTCGCTCGAGAGCTGGCTCG
>VBAF01000026.1 GCA_005884705.1 Alphaproteobacteria bacterium | reverse complement strand
GCAGGTCGCGGGCCGGCGCACACTCGCCGGCGAGCCACTTGGCTTCGGCCGCCATCGCCCGGACCAGCCGCGCCTCATCGGCCCCAACGGCGCCGCGAAACAGGGTGAGGGCGGCGCGCAGCCGGCGCAGCGCCACGCGGGCCTGATGGATGCCGGCGGACCGGCGCGACGCCAGCACGGTGGCGCGATGCCGGACAAGATCGCCCTGGCACTCCGCCACGATCTGCCGCAACGCCTGATCGGGCGGGGTGTCGGGGGCCAGGGTGGACATGCAGGGCGAAACCTACCCGGCGAGGGCCGCCGGGCAACCGCAAACAACGTCAGTCCGATGAAGGTTTTGTGTCATCGGGCGAATTTCGCCGGCCGGCCGGGCAGTTAGCGGCGTTGCGGGGTGGCGGCTTGCGGCCCCGCTGGCCTAGACTCCGGGCCATGAGCATCGATGCGGCTGCCTTCAAGAAGGGCATGCGTCACCTCGCGGCGAGCGTCACCCTGATCACCACCCGTCACCATGAGCTGCGGGGCGGGCTCACTGCCACGGCGGTCTGCTCGGTGTCGGCCGAGCCGCCGCAGCTCCTGGTCTGCGTCAACAAGTCGGCCTCGGCGCACGACCCGATCGGCGAGGCCGGCTTCTTCTGCGTCAATATTCTGAGCCCCGCCCATCGCAAGATTGCCGAGCGCTTCGCCGGCATGGACGGGGTCGAAGGCGACGAGCGCTTCCACGACATGGGCGAATGGTCGAGCCTGTCGACCGGCGCGCCCGTGCTGAAGGGCTGCCCGGTGTCGTTCGACTGCCGGCTGGTGACCAAGCTGTCGGCCGGTACGCACACCATCTATCTCGGCGAGATCGTCGACCTGGCCCTCGATCCCGAGGCGCATGCGCTGCTCTATTGCGATGGCAGCTTCGTGCATGGCGACTTGCTGAAAAAGGCGCTGCAGGCTGCGTGAACCGCAGCCGAGCCGTCTAGCGCGTCGCCGCCGAACCCACTATCTTCCGCCGCCGCCTGCTGGGGCGTAGCCAAGTGGTAAGGCAGAGGATTTTGATTCCTCCATTCCCAGGTTCGAATCCTGGCGCCCCAGCCAGCGAGGCCAGTCCTCACGCCACATTTTCCTTGTGTGGCCGGAGTGCCGATATTTCGGGGAGTTGGGCGGACGCGGGCAACTCATGTGAGACCTTCGGTCCGCCAATGCGGCCGTGAGATCTCCATCGCCAATAGGCCCAATCGGATGATAACGTTTCAGCCAGCCTTGCGGGGCGAGATGCCAGCTTCTTGCTCAAGTGATCGGGTCCAGTCACTCACCGCATGCAGTCGTCGTCAAATATACTTTCGCTCTCGTAGTGCGCCGCAATAGCTGGAGGGAGGCTACCAAGCACGGTAGGAGGCAGCGAATGGACCAGAAATGCCCGTCGTGTGGCGCCGGAGTAGGGCGCGAACATCGATTTTGCTTCCAGTGCGGCAGGGCGTTGGACAGCTCGCCGCTCCGAGTGCGTGAGTTTCTGCCGATCAACTACACGCCGCCACATCTGACGGAGCGCATACTGGCCTCGCGCGACTCGATGGAAGGCGAAAGAAAACTTATAACTGTGTTGTTTGCCGACATTAAAGATTCGACTCAGGCGATCGAACGCCTCGACCCTGAGGAAGCCTCGAAACGTTTTCGTCCGATCTTCGACGCGATGCTCGACGGCGTCCACAAATACGAAGGTGTCGTTAACCGCTTCCTCGGTGACGGGGTAATGGCGCTCTTCGGTGCGCCGCTTGCTCATGAGGACCACGCCATTAGGGCATGCTATAGCGCCCTGGCGATCAACGAGAATCTCGCCGCGTTGGGAGAGAGATCGCTCGAGGTTCGAGTCGGTATGAACTCCGGCGAGGTGCTGGTTCTATCGATCGGCAACGATCTGTCCATCGACTACGATGTCATAGGATCGACCGTTCATCTGGCGAGACGCATGGAGGAAATCGCCCGCCCTGGCTCCGCCGTTTTAACCGACGCTACCAGAAGACTGGCTGAAGGATTCGTGAACGTAACGCCGCTGGGCGCGCAACGAGTCAAAGGTATCAGCCTGCCGGTCTCGTGCTTCGAGCTCAAGGATAGCTCCAAAGCTCGGACACGCTGGGAAATCAGGGCTGCGCCCGGCCTAAGCCGTTTCGTTGGGCGTGATGGCGAGATCGCTCTGCTCCAGAGTTGGGTCGAGTCAGCCTTCCAGGGAAACGGTCAGACCATTGAAGTCCACGGGGAGCCCGGCATCGGCAAGTCTCGGCTTGTCCATGAGCTTCTGGGACAGGAGCCGATTCGCACCAGCATCATTCTGGATGCCTGCGGTTCATCCTTGACGCAAAACACACCCTATTGGCCGGTAAGCCGCCTGTTGAGGAAGTGGTCCGCAATTAATGAATCGGATGACCACGTAACGATCAGGGCAAAGGCCCGCCGCCGGCTCCTTTCCCTCAATAGCGACTTCGAAAGCTTAATTCCGATCGTCGATTCTCTTCTTGATCTGACGGTCGAAGAGCCAAAATGGAAGGCGCTCGATCCCCCTGCGCGCCGGGCCGCGATCCAGGAAGGGCTCGCATCTCTAATAGCACGGGGGGCCGAGGCGGAGCCGCTCACGCTCATCTTCGAAGACGTGCAATGGTTCGATGCAGAAACGCTGGCATTGCTGAGAATTCTTTCGAGCCGGCTGGAGAAGTCACGGGCGGTTCTGTTACTGACTTGTCGGCGGGATTTCGCGTCGAACGGACCAATCTGTAAATCATCAAAGGTAGTTGATCTGCAGCCGCTGCCATCGTCTGAGGCGCGCCGCTTGCTGGAGGATGTGGCCCCGCCCGGCGCGTTCGGCACCGTCGATGCCGATGCGATCGTCCGGCGAGCGGGCGGCACGCCACTGTTCATCGAGGAAATCGGCCGGTCGCTGGCGGCCAACGCGGTCAACCGCATATCCTCAGGTTCTGATCTGCCGCCAGCCATACGATCAATCATGGCTGCTCGGCTGGATCGGCTTGCTCCCGATTTGAAGCATGCCGTCCAGGTGGCATCGGTGATAGGCAGAACATTTCCTTTGGTGTTGCTCAGCCACGTCCTGGGTGGATCGGTGGCGGATGCGCGCAACACTATGGACACTCTTCAGAAATCACACATCGTCCTGCGTTCGAGTGCGCCCCCCGACGTCGAATATAGTTTCTTCCACTTGCTGATGCAGGAAGTTGCCTACAGCAGCCTTACCCAGGGGCGCCGCAAGGCGGCTCATCTTGCGGTCGTCGACAGTCTGGAGGGTGCGTACGGGAATAGGGCCGCCGAGCATGTCGAGCTGCTTGAGTATCACGCGGCCCAAAGCGAAGTCTGGCCGAAGGCCTTTCGCTACGCCTGCAGCTCCGGGCGCAAGGCGCTCGACAGATGCGCGTTCGAGGAAGCGCGGGGGCACTTCGAGAAAGCACTTCAATTTGCCGAACGGGTCGAAGCAGCCAGTGAGATCGTCGGGGATCATATCGAGGCATTGCTAAGCCTGCGCAACATCTACAACGCCGTGGGCCACTACAGTGGGCTTCACGCCTGCCTCGACAAGGCTCAGGAACTTGCCGTGAAGCATCGGCATGCAAGTCTTGCCTCGATCAAGTCGACGCGATGCCAGTTGCACTGCGTCAACGGCAACGTCGAGGTCGCAATCGAAGATGGCAAGGCCGCGGTTGAATTGGCGACCGCCGCTGGCAATCCCGTGGGCGTAGCGGCGGCGGCCTCAATCCTGACGTGGGCCTACCAGCTAAACGGCAGCTATAAGGAGGCGGTCCAAACGCTGGAGCCGCATCTTGCGTCGATCAGCTCGACGCTACGGCATCTCAGAGTGGGCACAGGCACGATTTCAGTCTTCGCCCTGGGCATTACTGCCGAATCGCAGGCCTATCTTGGAGATTTCCGGAACGCAACGCGCCTTGCCGCCGAAGCCTTGGAAATTGCGGGCGAAACGCAGCATCCCTATGACGTCGCAATGGCCAATTTCGCTCTTGGCCACGTTTATTGTATCCAGGGCGAGCACGACTCTGCGTTGGACGCGCTCGAAAAAGGCTTGGGCGTTAGCCAGGAAAAAGGAATACAGGGACTGCTACCATGGTTCTACGCTCTGATCGGCAGCTGCCACTACTTTAAGCAAGAGTATGAAGCGGCCAGAGAGGCACTGCAAAGAGCAAGGATTGCCAGCGATAAAATGGGCGTTTACCCCGCACAGGCGCTGGCCGAAATCTTGCTCGGGCTCCTACAGGCACAAGTCAGCCGTGATGCCGGCGAGGATCAGGTTCGCAGTGCTCTCGAGTTCTCAGGACGCAATGCCTACCACGGACTGCGCGTGCTGGCATTGCGGGCCCTGGTTGATATCCGATTGTCGCACCATGAGTACGGCCCCGAATCGGAGCGCCTCTGTGAAACCGCCTTAAAAATCTCCGACGACTACGCGATGCGGCCGGAGGTAGCTCACATCCATTTTCAGTTGGCGAGGCTGCAGCATGGGCGCGGCGAGCCGGACAAGTGCCGCAGCTTTCTCCTCAAGGCCCATCAACTCTATGATCAACTTGAAATGCGCGTCCGATCATTCGATACTGTAACAGCCGCATAGATATGCGACCGATGGCCATGGGATGGTTCGGTGACGATACCAAAATTGCCAATCACCTTTAATTGGCATCTGTACCATGAAAAGACGTACTTTTGGCCTTTTGTCTATCTGGGAGCGATAACGCTTTTATACTTTGGGACCTTTTTACTGTTGGTCGTGACTCAAAGTATATGGCTGAAGTGCGGATGCGGTGTCCTTTGCAGCTTTGCCGCCGGACAATTATTCGTCATCGGTCACGACGCTTGTCACAATAGTTTTACTCCAAGCGCCCGGCTCAATAGGTTCTTTGGCACCTTATCGTTGGCACTGTCGTTTCACGTCTACTCGCTTTGGGAATTCGGTCACAACAAGATCCATCATCCCTTCACAAATTTGCGCACCAAGGACTTCGTCTGGCGGCCGCTGTCGCTCGAAGAATATCGCTCACTTTCGCTTCCCCGCCGCGCTTTGCAGCGGATCTATCGCGCTCGGTCCAGCATCGGCTTTCCCCTGTATTACTTGCTTGAAATACTCCTTCCGCGCATGGTCTTTCCGTCTCGGGGAATTTTCCGCCGCAGGTTCGTCGTGTGGGATGTTGCGGTCTTCTATGCGGTTTGGACCGTTCTATTCACCGTGCTGGTCTTTGGCGAGTATATGGCCCAAGGCAATATCAGCCTGTCCGCAATGGTGATCAACCTCATGGCCGGATTTGTCGGTCCGCTAATCTATGTGTGCTGGGCCATCGGCTTCGTGGTGTATTTCAATCACACTCATCCTTCTATTCCCTGGCATGAGTCGCCCCGGACATGGAACTACTGGGAAGCTCAGCAACATTGCACGTTGCATCTTACATTTTCATCGCTGACACGCTTCCTCTTGCCGAGCGAAGTAATGAACCACGTCGTTCACCATCTGGATACACGAATTCCCGTACGCCATCTCGGCAAGGCGCAAGAGGCTTTCAACCGACTGCACAAGGTAAAGACAGTTGTTTGGACACCTGCGTTGCACGCGGACATCCTGAGCCGCTGCAAGCTGTACGACTATGCGGCCAGCCAATGGTTGGACTTTGACGGCAACGTTACGGGCCCGTCTGATTTAGAATGTCGCGGTGTCTCCGCGTAAAGATGTATTGGAGAGAAGCAGCACCGAGAAAGCGTTGGGCTGACCTGGGCTCTTTAAGCCCCGCATCTTGCGTTCCGTATTTCGGCACGGCGTCCCCCGAGGTCGAGTAGCGCCTGACCGCAGCAGGCAAGAGCTTCGTGCCGGTGATCGGCGCCATCCGCAAATCGGGCGCACCGCATCTCACGGCAGGTTAGGCCGATTTGCCCTTCATCGCCCGCTCGCGCGCTTGATAGGCGCGGGCAAGCCGAGCGTCGCGGTCCTCGAACAGGTCGGCGCCGCCGCTCTTCCTCAGAAGCGCTTCCTCGACCTCGCCATGCGGTTTGGTCGTGCCGTCGGCCAGCAGATGCTCGATCGCCACGCCGCGCTCGGCGAGGCGACGCGACACCAGCACGGTGCGATGGCAGTCGAGTGGCTCCTTCTCCGCGCACATCAGGCAGAGCGCGGTGCTGGTGCTGCCGTCGATCAGCCGGCTGATCGCGTGCTTGAATTCGGGCCGGGCCGCGAGATCGTCGTAGCCGCCGCCTTGCCTCGGCTTGCCGCCCAGCGCCTCGCCTTCCCAGGCATAGTCGATGCCGGCCTCGGCGAGGGTGTTGGCCAGCCGCTCGCGGCCGAATTGCGGGAAGCGGCGCGACCACGGCATCGAGCGCACATCGACCAGCCGCTCGACGCCGCCGGCTTTCAGCAGATCGACGAAGCGCTCGATCGGATGGTTGGAATGGCCGATTGTCTTGATCGTCTTCATGGCTGGAGACGCTAAGCTACAGCCTCGCATGACGAATGTCAGAGCCCGCCCGTCGGCCGCCGCCATCGTGCACGCCACGCGCGGCAGAGCCGAGTGCACGCTTGCGCAACGCCGCTGGGTGCTGGTCGCGACGATCCTGGCCTCGACCATCTCCTACGTCGACGAATCGGTGGTCAACGTTGCCCTGCCGACCATCGGCCGCGATCTCGCGGCCGGGCCGGCCAATCTGCAATGGGTGATCAACGCCTACACGCTCTGCCTTGCCGCCTTCCTGCTGGTCGGCGGCGCCGCGGGCGACCGCTTCGGCCGTCGTCGCATCTTCATCGCAGGCCTCGTGCTGTTCGGCGCGGCTTCGCTCGGCTGTGGCCTATCGCGCGACGTTGCCCAGCTGGTCGCAGCGCGGGCCGTGCAGGGCGCAGGCGCGGCGCTGCTCATTCCCTGCTCGCTCGCGATCATCGGCGCGGCCTTTCCCGAGGCCGAACGCGGGCGGGCGATCGGCACCTGGGCGGGCTTTTCCGCCGTCTCTGCCGCGATCGGCCCGCTGCTCGGCGGCTGGATCGTCGATCACCTCGCCTGGCAGGCGATCTTCTTCATCAATCCGGTGCTCGGCCTGTTCGCCGTGTGGATCGCCTGGCGCCATGTGCCGGAGAGCGTCGACCCCGAGGCGCCGCGCGGCATCGATTGGCCGGGGGCGCTGCTGGCCTTCGCCGGCCTCGGCAGCCTGGCCTACGGCCTGATCGCGTTGCCCGACACGGGCTTCGACGAGGCGTCGGTGCCGGCTTCGCTGGCCGGCGGTGCCCTGCTGTTGGCGCTGTTCGTCTGGCACGAGGGACGAACGTCCGCGCCGATGATGCCGCTCGGCCTGTTCCGCTCGGCCACCTTCAGCGGCATCAATGCGCTCACCTTACTGCTCTACGGCGCGCTCGGCGGCGCCTTCTTCCTGCTGCCGTTCGACCTGATCTCCGTGCACCATACGTCGGCGACCATGGCCGGTGCGGTGTTCGTGCCGTTCACCGTCATCATGGCGGCATTGTCGCGCTGGTCGGGCGGCCTGCTCGACCGCTTCGGCGCCCGCCTGCCGCTGGTCATGGGACCGTCGATCGTCGCCGCGGGCTTCGGGCTGTTCGCGTTGGCCGGTCCCGCGACCGGCTATGCGCTGGCCTTCCTGCTGCCGGTCTCGGTCGTCGGGCTTGGCATGGCAGTGACCGTGGCGCCGCTTACGACGGCAGTGATCGCCGCGGTGCCAGGCCACCAGACCGGCGTCGCCTCGGGCATCAACAATGCTGTGTCCTCGGTCGCGAGCCTGTTCGCCATTGCGATCTTCGGAGCGCTGGCGCTGCATGGCGCCCTAGCCGATGGCATTCGGCTCGCGATGTGGATCGCCATGGCCCTTTCGCTGGCGGCGGCCGTCTGTGCAGCGGCCACTATTCGCCCAGGCGCCGCACCAGGTCGATGAAGGCCAGGGTGGCCACCGAGCGCTCGCCGGCTCGGCAGGCGAGATTGAGCGGCACCTTGATCGCCGGCCGCCCGGTGAGCGGCTTGTAGGTAACGCCTTCGAGCGGCAGCCGGCTCAAGGACGCCGGCACGATGGTGATGCCGAGCCCTGCCGCCACGAGGTTCAAGGTCGAGACGATGCGCGGCGCCTCCTGCCCGACATGCGGGCTGAAGCCGGCTTCGGCGCAGGCCGAGACGATCACGTCGTACAGGCCGCGCCCGTCCGGCCGCCGGTAGAGGATGAAGGTTTCGTCGGCCAGGTCCTTGAGCGTGAGGCGCGAGCGGCGGATCAGCGGATGGCGTGCCGGGAAAGCTGCGGCCATGTCCTCCTGCAGCAGCGGATAGACCGTGACGCCTTGGGGATCGACCAGGCCGGAGCGGATGAAGGCGACATCGAGCCGCTCGTCGCGCAGGCCGCTCACCATGTCGCCCGAGCTGCTCTCCTCGAGCACGAAGGAGACGTCGGGTCGCGTGCCGCGGAATTCGCGGATCGCGCGCGCCACCAGCGGATGGAACGGCGCGGAGGTGGTGAAGCCCACGGCGATGCGGCCGACCTCGCCGCGCGCGGTGCGGCGGGCGCGGATCTTGGCGTGCTCGGCCTGGGCCAGGATCGCCTCGGCATCGGCCAGGAAGGAGCGCCCGGCATCGGTCAGCGTCACGCCGCGCGGATGGCGCACGAACAGGACGGCGTCGATCTCGCGCTCCAATGCGCGGATCTGCTGGCTGAGCGGCGGCTGCTGGATGTGGAGCTTTTCGGCGGCGCGCGTGACGTGGCCCTCGTGGGCGACGGCGACGAAGTAGCGGAGGTGGCGCAGTTCCATGGCGAGCTGTGGTCCTGACAGATGCTGCAGGTATCGATTTGCCATTTATCATATATTTGAACACTGGATAAGCCGGCCGCACCATGGCCTCATGACGACTCTCCTGGCGCTTTCCCTGTCCGTGCTGATGATCGGCACCGCCTTCCTCTCCGGCATCTTCGGCATGGCCGGCGGCCTGATCCTGATCGGCGTGCTGCTGGTGGTCTTCCCGCTGCCGACGGCGATGGTGCTGCATGCGGTGACCCAGATGGCCTCCAATGGCTGGCGCGCCACGCTGTGGTTCCGCCACATCGTGTGGAAGAGCATGGCGTTCTATGTCGCGGGCTGCCTGGTTTCGGTCGGGCTGTGGTCGATCACGCTCTATGTGCCCGACAAGGCGGTGGCGCTGCTTCTGCTCGGCCTGTCGCCGTTCATCATCCGCGCCATCCCCGACCAGGTGCTGCCACGCAGCTTCGGCCCGGCGCAGGTCGCGGTTACTGGGCTGCTGTCGATGATGCTGATGCTGCTGACCGGCGTCACCGGCCCGCTGCTCGACACCATGTTCCTGCGCTCGCCGCTCGAGCGGCGGCAGATCATCGCCACCAAGGCCGCCTGCCAGGTGTTCGGGCACGGCTTCAAGCTCCTCTACTTCGGCGCGCTGATCGAGCAGGCGGGTCAGATCGAACCGTGGTTCCTCGCGGTCGCCGTCGGCTCGTCGATGATCGGCACCTCGCTCGGCAGGCTCCTGCTCGAACGGCTGTCCGACGCGCAGTTCCGCCTTTGGTCGCAGCGGCTGATCACGGCGCTGGCCAGCTACTATGTCGGCTACGGCTTGGTGCTGCTCACCGGACTCGCCTAAAATGCGGCGTGTCCATTCCGCCCGGGTTCCGCGAGCTCACTGAAGCGATCGGCTTTGCCGCCGCCAACGGGCCGTGGTTCGAGAAGATCGACGATGGCCGCCTGATCCGTGGCTTCCGCCCCGGCCCCCAGCATGCCAACAGCCACGGCATCGTGCACGGCGGCATGCTGGCGAGCTTCATCGATTCGGCGATGGGCTCGACGGTGTTCCATGTGCTCGAGCGGCGCTGCGTGACCATGCGGCTGTCGCTCGACTATCTGATGCCGGGCCGGGTCGGCGACTGGCTGCAGGCCGAGGCGGAGGTGATCGGCCACGACGAGCATATGGCGCAGGTGAGGGCCCGCCTTTATGGTCCGCGCCACGATGCGCTGGTCGGGCACGGCAGCTTCGCGCTGCTGAGCCGCAAGCGTCCGCCGAGGAGTTGAGCGTGAGTGAAGATTATCCGCCAGATCATCCGCCCGACGGTTTCCTGCGCATCGATTTCGATCGCGGCGGCGAGCCGACCTTCAACAGCCATGTCGGCAATCTCTATGTGAATAAGGGCGCCAAGGGCACGCGCGACGAGTTCGTCATGGGACTGCGCGTCCAGCGCCACATGTGCAATCCGGCCGGCGGGCTGCACGGCGGCATGATGATGACTATGGCCGACCTGGTGGGCAGCATGGGCGGCACTACCCTCATCGGCC
>VBAF01000025.1 GCA_005884705.1 Alphaproteobacteria bacterium | reverse complement strand
CAACCTGGTCTGGGGCTACACCGGCCTGCTGTCGTTCGCCCAGGTCGGCTTCTTCGGCATCGGCGCCTATGCGGCGGTCCTGCTGGTGGTCGATCTCGGCTGGTCGTTGTGGGCCGCCGTCGCGGCAGGCGCGGTGCTGAGCGTCACGGTGGCGCTGCTCGTCGGCTATTCCTCGCTCCGCCTGTCGCGTCACGCCTTCGCGATCGTCAGCCTCAGCTTCGCCCTGCTCTGCGCGATCGTCGCACGCGACTGGCCGGACCTGACCCGCGGCTCGATGGGCATTCCGGGCCTGCCGCCGCCCACCCTGACCCTGCCGGGGCTGCGCTGGCGCATCGTCGATCCGGCCGACTACTACTACCTGCTGATGGGCTTCGCCGTGATCGCCCACGGCCTGATCTATGTCGTCGTGACCTCGCGGCTCGGCCGGGCCATGCGGGCGATCAAGCTCAACGAGCCGCTGGCCCAGTCGCAGGGCGTCGATCCGCTGTCCTATCGCCTGCTCGCGCTGTCGCTGTCGGCGGCGCTGTCGGGCATCGTCGGCGGCCTGTTCGTGTTCTATCTCACGATCATCGATCCCTCGATCTTCGACTTCTACTACACCGAGACCATGCTGATCTCGGTGGTGATCGGCGGGCCCGGCAGCTTCTGGGGCGTGCTGGCGAGCAGCGCGGTGATGGCAGCCCTGCCCGACGTGCTGCGCTTCACCACCGACCTCCGCATGGTGCTCTATGGCGTCGCCCTGATCGCGGCGATGCTGGTCTTCCCGGGCGGCATCGGCGGCTGGCTCTATCGCCGCCGGCTCGCCCGCTGGCGTCGCCCGCAGGCCCAATCGCAGCCCCAGCCGCAGCAGCCCAAGGCCGCGCCATGACCGCGCTGCTGCAGGTCCGCAACCTCACCAAGCGGTATTTCGGCCTGACTGCCGTCGACGACGTCTCGTTCGACGTCGAGGCGGGCGCCATCGTCGGCCTGATCGGACCCAACGGCTCGGGCAAGAGCACCAGCATCGACTGCATCTCGGGTTTCCAGCCCGCCGACGGCGGGCGCTGGTCGCTGGCCGGGGTCGACCTCACCGCGCTGGCGCCCCATCGCATCGCCCGCGCCGGCCTGACCCGCAGCTTCCAGACCGTGCGCGCCTATGACGAGCTGACCTTGCTCGAGAACCTCCAGGTCGCGGCGCAGGAGAATGACGGGATCGGCTGGCTGCCGTCCCTGCTGCACGGCGCCAAGGTCCGCGCGGCGGAGGCGGCCGCCGAAGCGCGCGCCCGCGATCTGCTGGCGACGGTGGGCCTCGCCGACTATGCCGACGCGCCCGCCGCGATCCTGTCCTACGGCCAGCGCAAGCTGCTCGCCATCGCCGCCAGCATCATGTCGCGGCCCAGGCTGGTGGTGCTCGACGAGCCGGTGGCCGGGGTCAACCCGACGATGGTCAGGCGGATCGAGGCGGTGATCCGCAAGCTCAACGAGGAAGGCGCCACGTTGGTGATCGTCGAGCACAACGTCGACTTCATCATGTCGCTCTGCCGCCGTGTCATCGTGCTCGACCAGGGCGCCAAGATCGCCGACGGGCCGCCCAGCCTGATCCGCAGCGATCCGCGGGTGCTCGCCGCCTATCTCGGCAAGGCTGGCGCCGAGGAGGCGGCCCATGGCTGAGTCGATCCTCACCCTCGACCAGCTTTCGGTCGGCTACACCGAAGAGCCGGTGGTCGTCGACTTCTCGATCGCCATCCCGGCCGGCAGCATCACCACGATCATCGGCCCGAACGGCGCCGGCAAGTCGACGCTGCTGCGCGCGATCTACGGCCTCAACCGCCATTTCGGCGGCACCGTGCGGTTTCGCGGCCAGGCGATCGAGCGGCTGCCGCCCAAGGAGCGGCTCAGGCTCGGCATCGGCTTCGTGCCGCAGGGCCGTTGCAATTTCCCGCTGATGACCGTGCGCGAGAACCTGGAGCTAGGCGCCTTCACCTTGCGCGGCAAGGCCGCCGAACAGGTGATCGAGCGGATCCTGGCGCAGTTTCCGCTGCTCCAGGCCAAGCTCGGCATCATGGCCGGCAACCTGAGCGGCGGCGAGCAGCAGATCCTGGAGACCGCCATGGTGCTCGAGGCAAGCCCGCAGCTCCTGCTGCTCGACGAGCCGTCGCTCGGCCTGTCGCCCGCCAACCAGGACCAGATCTTCGAGACCATCGCCCGGCTGCGCGACGATGGCCTGACCGTCCTGGTCGTCGAGCAGAACGCCCACGGCGCCCTGCAGATCTCCGACACCGGCATCGTCATGGAGCTCGGCCGCCTGTTCATGGTCGGACCGGCCGCCGCGGTGGCGTCCGACCCGCGCATCAAGGTCGCCTATCTCGGCGGGACTTAGCGTTCCGCTGGGGGCGCGCCACTCCAGTGGCGCGTCATGAATCTTCCGGACCGCGAGCCTCCGGCTCGCTCAGACTCATGAGCGAGCCGGAGGCTCGCGGTCCAGAAGAGCATGAGAAGACGCGCCACTGGAGTGGCGCGCCCCCAGCGGAAAGTCAGGTCACCCTGCCCCGCTTGGCCGGGATCGCTGCGATCAGGGCGGCCTTCACCGCCGACGCCTCCAGCTCGGCAATCTGCCGGATGCGGATCGTGCGCTCGACGAAATTGTTCTCCTCGCCCTCGACCTCGAGGTCGATAAAGCGCGTGGTGCCCGGCGTATACGTGCGCCGCGTCGTCTGGACCGCCGCATTGGTCTTCTTGGCGAGCTTCGCCTGGATGGTGCGTACCGTGCGCACCCCGAAATGCTGCAGCGGCCCGTTGTCGATCTGCACCTCGTAGGCGCCCTCCGGATCGACGCCTTCGACCGCGAGCGGCTGCTTGCGGCAGACACTGACCCGGATGCGGCTTTCGTTGCTGCGCGGATCGCGGCGGGCGTCGAGGATCACCAGGCCCTTGTTGCTGGGATGACGCAGCAGCAGCTCGTCGTATTCCTTGGGATCGAAGCGCAAGGTGATCTTCTCGCCCGGCTCCAGCGGCGGAATCGTGATGAACTTGCCCTGCGCCCCCTTTACCTCGACGACATGGATCAGTTCCTCGTCGCCCTGCCAAACGCTGCCGAACGGCAGGCGCTGCTCGACCACCATGGAGGTGATGCGCCGGTTCGTCGGATTGCCGACTGTCACCTCACGGCCGCCGTCGCGCAGCTCGAAGGTGAGACCTTCGTAGTCCGCCATGCGCTGATAGAGCTCGGCCTGCGTCGCGATCCAGTAGTGCTTCTGTTCCGCGAGATTGATGCAATAGCGCAGGTAGTCGAGCGTCCCCTTGCCGTTGTTGATCGACGGATCGCGCGCCAGCTCGGGATGGTACTGGAAGCTGTAGACGCCGTTCTCCAGCCGGTCGTCGACGCCCGGCCGGCGCGCACCGTGGCCGTTGAACACCGCCTCCACCAGCTCGTACGCGGTGTCGTACTCGTGCGTGCGGTCCCAGCCGCGCAACGGCCGCCACTCTTTGTCCGTCGTGATGACGGCATGGTACGGGAACCATACGCCCGGCGTGGCGATGGTGCGCCGCACGTCGGTGACGTAAGTGAGTTGCCGGTCGCCGTCGCCCGTCGAGGCCACAGCATCGGGGTTGCGCACGCCGTATTCGATCATGTGATAGAAGCAGAAGGTGCACATGCCCAGGACCTGGGTGTCGTGCGCGTAGAGATAGTCCATCGCATCGAGCGTCTCGGGATGCATGTGGCCGCCCGAATGGCGGCCACAGGTGCAGATCGTGATCCCCAGCGACTTCTTCGCGCCGGCGACGAGGTTGAAAAGCCCCTTGCCGTGGATCGCCGTCGGCGGATCGCCGATCGAGCTGTCGTTGTGCAGCGCCGGCTCGATGAAGCTGTGCTGCGTCGTCCGCGCCACCCAGTCGCGCGCCATCGGGAAGTCGATGTTGGTCGAGAAGGTCGGGTCCTCGATGTCGTAGCTCGCGGGGATCAGGTTCTCGATCTGGTAGTCGAGGAAGTTGTAATCGCGCATGCCGTGGACGTCATGGCGGAACGACAGCACGCCGTCATAGGCGCCGAACGAGCGCAGCCGCGTGTTCCACAGATCGCCCAATCCTGTTTCGAGCATCAGCCGCCGCAGAAAGAACAGCAGCGTGTCGCCCCAATGCACGGCGTTGGTGAAATGCCGCACCGGCTCGACGTTGAGATGGGCCTGCATCATGCCGCCGATCATCTCGAAGACCTGGTTGGCGACGAACACGGTCTTGTCGGTGGCGACGATGGCCGGGCCGCGCTCGGCCACCGTGGCGGTCGAGGCGTTCTCCAGGTCGCCGGTCAGCTCGACCAGGTTGGCGAGCACGCGGCTGCCCGCTTCCGGCTCGACCTCCTGGATCGTGAAGCCGCGGAAGCTGCTGACATAAAGCTTCTCCCAGTCGTCGTTGGCGAAGGGCGAGCCCGCCAGCCAGCGCCAGCCGGTGAACCCTTCGACCCCCGCCGGCGTGCATGACTTGAGGCCGAGCAATGCCGGCGGCAGGTTGGTCTTGCCGGTCACGATCAGGCGCCGGTCACCGGCCGCGAGCCAGCGCTCGATGCGCGCGACGGTCTCGGGCGCCAGATGACCGGCATTGGGGATCAGCAGAGCGCGCAGGCCCGCCAGCTTCTGCTCGCTGAGCGCCGCCTCCTCGATCAGCTCGTGCTTGAGGTTGCAGCGCGCCAGCAGCAGCCGCGCGGCGTTGGGGGCGAGATAGGCGTACTCGTTCTTGAGCCAGGTGCGCGGCATGCCCCAGGCGTCGGTGAAAGTGTAGGTCTCCTGGCGGGCGTGCGCCTCGGCGGCATAGGCGGCACGGCTCTTCTCGCTGAACAGAACGGCAAGCATCGATTCAGACCTCACTGACGCCAAACGCCTGCCGCATCGCCTGCACGCCCTGCTGGTGCGGCGTCCACAGCCGGCCGCCAGTCACCCCGCCGTCGACCACCAGGTCGTGGCCGTTGATGAAGCTCGACTCGTCGGACGCCAGGAACACCGCCGCCTTGGCAATGTCGTCGGTCCGGCCGGCGCGCGGGATGGGCTGCAGCGAGGCCATGTTCTTGGCCGCGGCCTCGGCGAAGCCGTCCGCCTTGTTGGCCTCGACGCCGAGCGCCTTGGCGAAGATGCCGGTGGCGATGCCGCCGGGCGAGATCGCGTTGCACCGCACGTTCTTCTCGCCGAGCTGCATGGCGGCGCAGACCGTGAGGTGGTTCACCGCGGCCTTGGCGGCGCCGTAGATCATCGAGGTCGAGTAGCCGGCGCGGCGGCCGGCGATCGAGCCGTTGTTGATGATGCTGCCCGAGCCCTGCTTCATCATGATCGGCGCGGCATGCTTCATGCCGAGCATCACCGAGCGCACCAGGGTCGCCATCGCCGCGTCGAAGCCCTCGACCGGGATGGTCTCGATGCCGCCGACCGGGGCCGGACCGCCGGCATTGTTGAACAGGCAGTCGAGCCGGCCCCACTTGGCGAGGCAGGCCGCGAACATCGCCTTTACGTCGGCCTCCCGGGTGGCATCGGCCTTCACGAAGATGCAGTTGTCCTTGCCGAGGTGGGCCTCGAGGCTGCGGCCGAGCTCCTCGCGGCGGCCGGTCGCCAACACCTTGGCGCCCTCCGCCACGAAGATCTCGGCGGTGCGCCGGCCGATGCCGCTGGTCGCACCGGTGACGATCGTGATCTTGCCGTCGAGCTTGCCCATCGATTTCTCCCCATTCTCGCGGCGGGATGATACACCAACCCAACGTCGGAGAAGCGTGATGACAGTGTTGGGAATCCTGGGCGGCAGCGGTGTCTACGACATCGCCGGATTGGAGAAGGCCGAGTGGCGGCGCATCGCCTCCCCGTTCGGCGAGACCTCCGACGAGTTCCTGTTCGGCGTGCTGGCCGGCCAGGAGGTGGTGTTCGTGCCGCGCCACGGCCGCGGTCATGTCCATTCGCCTTCATCGATCAATTACCGCGCCAACATCGACGCCCTGAAGCGGGTCGGCGTCACCGACATCCTGTCGCTGTCGGCCTGCGGCTCGCTGCGCGAGGACCTGCCGCCCGGCCATTTCATGGTGGTCGACCAGTTCATCGACCGCACCTTCGCCCGCGACAAGAGCTTCTTCGGCGAGGGGCTGGTGGCGCACGTCTCGATGGCGCAGCCGACCTGCAATCGGCTCGCCCGGGCGGTGCACGAATGCGCCCGGGAGGCGGGCTTCCCGATCAAGTTCGGCGGCACCTACATCGCCATGGAGGGTCCGCAATTCTCCAGTCTCGCCGAATCGAAACTCTACCGGAGCTGGGGCTGCGACGTGATCGGCATGACCAACATGCCGGAGGCCAAGCTCGCCCGCGAGGCGGAGATTTGCTACGTCACCGTCGCCATGGTCACCGACTTCGACTGCTGGCATCCCGACCACGACCATGTCCAGGTCACCGACATCATCCGCGTGCTGCTCGACAATGCCGAGCGCGCCAAGGCGCTGGTGTCGATGCTGGCGCCCCGCCTGCGCAAGGCGCGGCCGACGCCGTGCCCGGCCGGGTGCGACCGCGCGCTGGAGCATGCGCTGATCACCTCGCCCGCGGCGCGCGCGCCGGCGATGGTGAAGAAGCTCGAGGCCGTCGCGGGACGCGTGCTCAAGGCCTCATAGGCCTGTGAATAACTCGTTTCTGCGCGAGGCATTATGGGCAATGGCCCGGGTTTGAACGCCTGTAAAAGGCCGACTTTTCTGCCGGCCAATGCCCATAATAGGTGGTGGTGCGCCGATCGTGCTTAATGCCTGTGCGGGGGCTTTTGCCCGCGCATGCGGGAGCACGAACGACGATGTTGCGACAGCTCGATCACTGCACCGACTTGCGCCGTTTTCGACCGTTTTTGCCGTTTTTGGCGAACCCGCCGAAAACGGCCGAAACGGCACCTTCAGATCGCCGGCGCGAGCCTGTGCGCGACCTGCGAGGCGTAGCGCGCCGCGATCGGCAGGAAGGCGCGGAAATCGAGATGGCTGCTGCGGCCTGCCAGGTCGCTGAGGCAGCGCACGTTGACGAACGGAATGTCGTCGCCCCAGCGGCGCGCCACCTGAGCGACCGCGCCGCCCTCCATCTCGACCGCCTTGGCGGCGAACTCATCGTGCAGGCGCTGCCGGTGGTCTTCGGCATTGATGAAACTGTCGCCGGTCAGGATGGTGCCGAAATGGATCGCGGGCGTGCGCGGCCCGACGCCGACCTCGGCCGGCAGCGGCTCCAGTTCGAGGCCCGCGACCGCCTCGCGCAACCGCGCCACGAAGGGCTCGGCCTCGGGATAGCCCGGCCGCCAGTCGTCGCCGCCG
>VBAF01000569.1:3489-4720 GCA_005884705.1 Alphaproteobacteria bacterium | reverse complement strand
AAGCGGCGAAGCTACTGGACGAGAAGGGCGGCAAAATCGCGAGTGCAGCAGGCCTTGGAAGCCTGCCCGCGATGACTGCGGGAATCATCGCTACGACCGTTCTCGGTCCGATCGGCGGCGGCCTTGTGCTCGCGGGCTCGGCTGGTCTGGACGGCTACGCCAAAGGTCTGGTCGGCGCTCTCGCCCAACGCGGGATCGACGTCACCAATTCCGACGCACTGGCCGCCGCCCTTCAGGACAAGGAGTTGATGGATCACGTCCGCAAGGACGCAAGGACCGATGGCGCCATCGAAGCCGGCGGCGCCGTCCTCGCGATGGTGGCCGGAGGAGGCCGGTTCGGTGGAAAGCCACCGAAGCTAACCAAGGCCCAACAAATAGCAGCCAATTCCGTCCAAGGCACAGACTGGGAGATAAAAATAGCGGCTTTTCTCCTGAAGAAGATGAAGTACGACTTCGCTCAACAAGTGGAGATCAAGACGCCCAACGGGATTATATTACCACTCGGATAGACTTCATCGTGAGAAACAGGAAAACGGGAGAGATCTTCCTCATCGATGCGAAGGACGTTCTGAAGTTGAGGATCAAGGAGCTGAACGAAAGACTGGCTTATCCCGAGATCGCAGAAAAGGGTGCTGTTGTTACCGGCAAGGGCTGGTCTACTCGGGAGGGACGAGGTGAATTCCCCGTAGGAATGAAGATCCCGCCGACGAAGGTGCAAATTCAAACGCCGAAAGGAGCTTACCAAATCAGTCCATCGGCCAGCGGTAATCGACTTCCTCTGGTACCGTGGAAGGCATCAGCGGGCCGTCTTGACGATATTGGATCACCTTGAGTGGGAAATCTGTTGGGACTGTCGCTGACGCGGCAATCACTGTAGAAGCAATCTTTGCGATCCACAACTATAGATTGCTTTACTAGCCATAGATACGTGTTATATAAGGAGCGTCATGTCAATCGATCAACCGACAGTAATCGACTTCCTTTGGAAGGATGGGCAGAACAATCGGGCCGTTCTGACGATTTCTGATCATCTCGATTGGGAGGAGGAGGGCGAGCATTTGTTGCTGCTCCAGGACAAGCTCAATCACTATCTCGAGTTCATCGAGAGCGGACAACTCGTCGAGGCCAAGCCAGAGCTCAAGGGCCTGCCCGTCCTCATCCACGTGGCCGCTCAGTATCCCTTGAGTGACCAGGCCACCAAGTTCTACGAAATGGTGAAGGAGCGAATAAG
>VBAF01000569.1:0-3458 GCA_005884705.1 Alphaproteobacteria bacterium | reverse complement strand
AAGCCAAATGGGCTTCTCGCTCGAGTTCGACTTGGGCGCAAAGTTGCTCGACGACAGCTGAGTGATCTCACTTCCGGGCGTTCGGAACGCTGGCCACTGGTCTGCCGCGCAAGCCTTCTTTGACAAGCTGCGCAAGGAAGTCGGTGAATGGCGCGATATTCTGCCCGACGCTTGCTTGCTCCAGGGCGGCCACATAGCGGTCTCGCCGTTGCAGCGGGACAACCGTCCAAGGATATCCTCCGGCCGCGAGCATCACATTCATCAGGAAGCGCCCGATGCGGCCGTTCCCGTCCATGTAGGGGTGGATATAGACGAATACAAAATGGCCAAGCACGACTCGCACGGACGGCTCGGTTTCCTGTGCCAGCAGCTCGAAGAAGACAGGCATCGCATCGACCACCGCTTCGCGTCGCATCGGTACGTGCATGGAATGCCGGATATAGACCTGGCCATCGCGATAGCCGGCCAGATCGGCGGGACGCAATAGGCCCGTCGCCACGCTTGGCGAGAACATCTCCCGGTACCACGCGCCATGATCCTCGTCGGCAACGGTGCCCGGGTTGCCGCCCCGCAGCACCTTGCGAAGGCTTCGCTGCACGGCCTGGAACGCCTGCCAATAGCCACGGGCCGCAAGAGCGTCGTGCTGTTCGCGGTCCTTTTCGTCGAGGTCCGGGTTCCAGGCGCCGCCGCGCACCCGCTCGATCAGCTCGGGGCTGACGCGATAGCCCTCGATCGACAGCGAGTGATACGCATCGGTGACGTAACTCTCCTGGACGCGCTGCATGTAGGCATTGAGGTCGTTCGGACGGCCGGGCGGTGCAGGAAACCTGTCGACGATCGCGCCTCGCATGGCTTGCCACATAAGGCGGATGCGGCTTGCGTAAGGCGACACCTCGCGATTCGGGAGGATTATGTCTATTCTAGCCTCAAAGGGATCTTCTTCGCGAACGTCATTTCCGGCGGCGCGCATGGCGCTCAGGATGTCGTTTGCGATCCGGTCACGGCCGATGTTGCGAAATGCTCCGACAAGACGCCCGGCGACCCTGCTACGGCCAGCGTCGAGAAGCTTGGGGAGCAGTTCGGACGCATTGCGGATGCTCGCGAGCGCTGCACGGGCATCCGTAGGATTGTGCCGGAAGAACGCCGGAGAGCTGGCGCTCAGTGCTGCCGGCAGCGAGAAGAGCCGCAGACCATCCTTGACCTCGATATCACGGCCATCGGGAAGCGCGGCACGGATGTCCAATGAGACCGCACCACGAGCTGCGTGGGCACGCTCTGGTTCCCGACGT
Organism: Alphaproteobacteria bacterium; assembly: GCA_005884705.1. Lineage (GTDB taxonomy): Bacteria > Pseudomonadota > Alphaproteobacteria > Reyranellales > Reyranellaceae > Reyranella. The sequence continues at coordinate 2,169 of VBAF01000569.1, read as the reverse complement.
GGAGGGACAAAGACTGTTCAGGGGACAGTGCCCAGTTGTCGTCGAACCGGTTACGCAAGTACGCGGCGACGAAGGCCCAGAAGGAGGCGTACCATGTGGTGCTGTCGCCTGCGGCACCGGCGGGCCGGGAGGGAATGTACCAGCCCTTCATCACCTCCTGCAGGAAGCCGTTCTTCTGAAGCCGTTCCCGGTGCACCCGGCCAAGGTCCTTGGCGCGAATGGCGACGACGCTCCGCTTCTGGAGCGCCTTCAGGGCCTCGAGAGAGTCCGCCAGCTTCTGTGAAGGAACGGCCATTGTCTTCCCGTCCGCCGCTGCTCGCGCAACCTTTAGCTTTTCGAGCTGTGCAATTATTAGCTTATTGTGTTGTACATATATTAGCTTATTATGTCGATCAAATATTAGCTTATTCAGCAGAACTCTCTGCGGGCGCCAAAAGAAAAGGCGGCCGAGACGGCCGCCTGATCCTTTGTCCGTGGGACTCTTTCGTCAGTCCGCCGCCATCCGCGGCGCCGCTGAGTCCATCGCTTCCGAGAGCTTCGGCGGCGACATCGGCAGGTCGGTCATGCGGATGCCGATGGCGCGGCTGATCGCGTTGCCGACGGCGGCGGTCGGCGGGACGATCGGCACCTCGCCGACGCCGCGCACACCGTAGGGATGGCTCGGGTTGGGGACCTCGACCAGGATGGTCTCGATCATCGGCAGGTCGGAGGCCACCGGCATGCGGTAGTCGAGGAAGCCCGGGTTCGCGAGCAGCCCCTTGGCGTTGTAGATGTACTCCTCGTTGAGCGCCCAGCCGATGCCCTGCACGGCGCCGCCCTGGAGCTGGCCCTCGACGTAGGAGGGATGGATCGCCGTGCCGACATCCTGGGCCGCGGTGTAGCGGCCGATGGTGACGATGCCGGTGTCGGCGTCGACCTTGAGGTCGCAGCAATGCACGCCGAACCCGGGGCCTGCGCCGGTGACGTTGAGCTGGGCATGGCCGTTGATCGGGCCGCCGGTCTTGCCGGCTTGCGCGGCAAGCTCGGCCAGGCTGAGCGGCTTGAACTCGCCGACGTTGGAGCCGGCGGGCTTGGCCATGCCGTTCTCCCAGATCACCGCCTCCGGATCGACGTTCCAGATCTTGGCGGCGCGCACCTTGAGCTCGCGGATCATGTCGCGCACCGAGTTCACCACGGCGAGACCGGTGGCGAAGGTGACGCGGCTGCCGCCGGTCACGAAGTTGAAGCCGATTGACGCCGTATCGGCGATCACCGGCCGCACCTTGTCGTAATCCACTCCCAGCTCTTCCGCTGCCATGAGGGCGAGCGAGGCGCGGCTGCCGCCGATGTCGGGATTGCCCGAGATCACGGTGACCGATCCGTCCTCGCCGACGTGGCTTGCGGCGCTGGAATCGGCGCCGATGTTGAACCAGAAGCCCGCCGCCACGCCGCGCGCATAGCCCGGCTTGGGCGGCGTCCGGTAGTGCTCGGAGTCGCGGATGGCTTCCAGCGTCTCGACCATGCCGATGGTGTTGAAGGTGACGCCGTAGGCGGTCTTGGTGCCCTTTTTGGCGGCGTTCTTCAGGCGCAGGTCGATCGGATCCATCTTGAGCTGCAGCGCCAGGATATCGAGCGTCGACTCGACGGCCCACGCCGAGATCGGCGCGCCGGGCGCGCGATAGGCCGCGACCTTGGGCCGGTTGCTGACGACGTCGAAGCCCACGATGTGGATGTTGTCGATGTCGTAGCAGGCGTAGGAGCACATGCAGGCCGGCCCGACCGGCGAGCCCGGGAAGGCGCCCGCCTGCATCTCGACCGTGCATTCGGCGGCGACGATGCGGCCGTCTTTCTTCGCGCCGATCTTGACCTTGATGTTGCCGCCCGGGGCGGGGCCGGAGGCGCGGAACACCTCCTCGCGCGTCATCGTCATCTTCACCGGCTTGCCCGACTTCTGCGACAGCTTGATCGCCAGCGGCTCGAGATAGACCACCGTCTTGCCGCCGAAGCCGCCGCCGATTTCGGTCGGCGTGACTCTGACTTGCGAGGTGTCGAGGTTGAGGATCTTGGCGCAGAAGCCGCGCACCTGGAAATGGCCCTGGGTGGTCGACCAGACCTGGACCTGGCCGTCCTCGCTGGCCTGGGCGAGCGCCGCATGCGGCTCGATATAGCCCTGGTGGACGGCCTGGGTGG
>VBAF01000024.1:6428-13768 GCA_005884705.1 Alphaproteobacteria bacterium | reverse complement strand
GGAAGTCCTTCTCGAAGCGCAGGATGTTGCCGACCTCGGCGCCGCGCCAGCCGTAGATCGACTGGTCGTCGTCGCCGACGCAGCAAACGTCCTGGGTGCCTTGGGCCAGCAGCCGCAGCCACAGATACTGCGCCACGTTGGTGTCCTGGTACTCGTCGACCAGGATGTGGCGGAAGCGGCGATGGTACTGCGCCAGCACGTCGGGATGCTGCTGCCACAGGCTGACGCAATGCATCACCAGGTCGCCGAAATCGACCGCGTTCACCTCGGCCAGCCGCACCTGGTACTGCTTGTAGATCTCGACCGCCTTGCCGTTGGCGAAGTCGCCGGCATCGTCGACCGCGATCTTGTCGGGCGACAGCGCGCGATCCTTCCAGCGCTGGATGATGCCGGAAAGCACGCGGGCCGGCCATTTCTTGTCGTCGATGTTCTCGGCCTGCAGCAGCTGCTTGATCAGCCGCGTCTGGTCGTCGGTGTCGAGGATGGTGAAGTTGCTCTTGAGACCAACCAGCTCGGCATGGCGGCGCAGCACGCGCACGCCGACCGAATGGAAGGTGCCGAGCCACATGCCGTCGGCCGCGCCGCCGATCAGGCTGGCCACGCGATCGAGCATCTCGCGCGCCGCCTTGTTGGTGAAGGTGACCGCGAGGATTTGCGAGGGCCGCGCACGGCCGGTGATCAATTGGTGCGCAATCCGGGTGGTGAGCACGCGCGTCTTGCCGGTGCCGGCGCCGGCCAGCACCAGCAGCGGACCGCCCTGGTGGATCACTGCCCGCCGTTGCTCCTCGTTCAGCCCCTCGAGATGGACTTGGGACGCGACAGCACGCGTTGCCGCAGGCTCCGGGCCCGGAACGGGATCGTCAGTGATTTCAAACGGATCGGCGGAAGGCGCCATACACATCATATAGCAATCGTCGGCCCCAACGCCTATCTTGGACACCAGGACGCGGAGGTTTTCGCATGGCCCGAGGTTTGAACGGTTCCGCGAATGGTTCGGGCCAGTGGCATGGCAACGAGCGCGGCGTGGAAGCCCGCCGGCCGGGCGGCGAAAGCAGTCTGCCGCCCGAGGTGCTCGATGTGCTGCCGGCCGTGGTCGGCCTGCACACCACCATTCCCGAGGACCGCCGTTCGGCCCAGACCCTGGGCGCGGAGCGCGAAGGCCACGGCATCGTGATCGACGATGATGGCCTTGTCCTGACCATCGGCTATCTGATCATGGAGGCGGCGACTATCACCGTGACCGACAGCGAGGGCCGCATCCAGCCGGCCTCGATCATCGGCTACGACTACGAGAGCGGCTTCGGCCTGGTCCGCACCCGCCGCCCGTTGCCGGTCAAGCCGATGCCGTTCGGCGATTCCGACACGCTGGCGCTGCGCAGCGAGGCCTATGTCGCGGGCGTCGGCGGCGAGAAGGCGACGCTCAAGGTCAAGGTCGCCGGCCGCCGCGAGTTTGCCGGCTACTGGGAGTACCTTCTCGACAACGCGATCTTCACCGTGCCGGCCTACCCGCTGTGGGGCGGCACGGCGCTGGTCGGCATGGACGGCACGCTGCTGGGCGTGGGCTCGCTGCTGGTGCAGGAGGCGCTCGGGCCCGGCTCGCCGGCCTTCCCGGGCAACATGTACGTACCGATCAACCGGCTGAAGCCGGTGTTCGAGGAACTGGTCGAGCACGGCCGCCTGTCGACGCCGGCCCGGCCGTGGCTCGGCCTCCACTCGGTCGAGCACATGGGCCAGTTGGTGGTCTACGGCATCTCCGACGGCGGCCCGGCCGACCGCGCCGGATTGAAGAGCGGCGACATCCTGCAGTCGCTGAACGGCGAGGTGCTGGACGACGTCGCGGACTTCTACCGGAAACTGTGGGCGAGCGGTCCGGCCGGCACGGCGATCACCTTGCGCATGGAGCGCGACAACGACGCCTTCGAGGTCACGGTGCGCACCGGCGACCGGGCCAAGTACCACAAGTACAGCAACGACTGAGCAAAAGCAGAAGACTGGGGAAACGACCGATGGCACGAGCCTTCGCCTCGCAGGCGGACCTGGCGGAGAAGAAGATCACCTTCAGCCGGCTTAGCGAGCATGCCTACGCCTTCACCGCGGAGGGCGATCCCAACACCGGCATCGTGGTCGGCGACGACTCGGTGATGGTGATCGACGCCCAGGCGACGCCCAAGATGGCGCAGACGGTGATCGAGTACATCCGCACCGTCACCGACAAGCCGATCAAGTACGTGGTGCTGTCGCACTATCACGCGGTGCGCGTGCTGGGCGCCTCGGGCTACGGCGCCGAACACGTCATCTGCAGCGAAGCGACGCGCGACCTGATCGTCGAGCGCGGCCAGCAGGACTACAAGTCGGAGCTGCAGCGCTTCCCGCGGCTGTTCCAGGCGGCCGAGACGATCCCCGGCCTCACCTGGCCGACCATGACCTTCGGCGACCGCATGTCGCTGTGGCTGGGCAAGCTGCAGGTCGACATCATCCATGCCGGCCGCGGCCACACCAAGGGCGACACCATCGTCTGGCTGCCGGAGGAGCGCACGCTGTTCAGCGGCGACCTGGTCGAGTACGGCGCCACGCCCTATTGCGGCGATGCCCACTACAAGGACTGGCCCGAGACGCTGCAGAAGCTCAGGGACCTTCGCCCGGTTGCCCTGGTGCCGGGGCGCGGCGATGCGCTGATGGGCGAGCAGGCGGTCGAGGAAGGTCTCGCCGGCACGCAGCAGTTCCTGTCGGAGCTTTACAAGGTGGTGCAGGCCTCGGCGCAGGGCGGCGATTCGCTGAAGCAGGCCTACGATAAGGCGATGGCGGCGCTGCAGCCGCGCTACGGCAACTGGGTGATCTTCGAGCACTGCATGCCGTTCGACGTCAGCCGCGCCTACGACGAGGCCAAGGGCCTCGACCATCCGCGCATCTGGACCGCCGAGCGCGACATCGAGATGTGGGCGGCGCTGGAGAAGGCGGGCTGACGCCTAGTCCGGCGATGTCGGCCAAATTCATCGTGGCGGTGGCCTTCGTCATCGAGCGTGACGGAGCGATCCTCATGCTGCGCCGCAGCCCGACCAAGGACCATGCGCCCGGCGAATGGGAGTTCGGCTCGGGACGGGTCGAATATGGCGAGCATCCGGAGGACGCCGTTCACCGCGAGGTGCGTGAGGAGACCGGCCTCGAGGTCGACATCGTGGAACCCATCACGACCTTTCATTTCTACCGCGGGGCGGCGCGCGAGGAGGCGGTCGGCATCACCTTCTGGTGCCGCTACCGCGCCGGCGAGCTGGCGCCGTCGGAGGAGCACGACAAGGCGATCTGGGTTAGCCCCGCGGAGGCCAGGTCGCTGGTGAGCTTTCCGGGCGGAGTCGAGGCGATCGATCGCGTCGCCCGAAGCATCGGCCGATGAGTTCCTACGAATACCGCCACTATCCCTACGTCCGACCGCGCGAGCTCGATCGGCCCGGCAGGCGCCGGCCGGTCGTCATCGTCGGCGCCGGCATCGCCGGGCCGACGCTCGCACTGTCGCTGGCGACGCGCGGCGTGGCGGTCTTGCTGCTCGACGAGGACGACACGGTCAGCCTCGGCAGCCGCTCGATCTGCCAGGCCAAGCACAGCCTCGAGGTCTGGGACCGCTTCGGCATCGCCCGACGCATGGTCGACAAGGGCATCACCTGGGAGGAGGGCGAGGTCTATCTGCGCGACCAGCCGATCTTCCGCTTCAACCTGCAGCCCGAGCCCGGCCACAAGTTCCCGGCTTTCGTGAACCTGCAGCAGTATTACGTCGAGGAATATCTCTACGAGCGCTGCGCCGCCGAGCCGTTGATCGAGATGCGTCCTCTCAACAAGGTGGTCGGGGTGATGCCGCGCGACGACGGCGTGACCGTCACGGTCGAGACGCCGGACGGCCGCTACGGGCTCGACGCCGACTGGCTGGTCGCTTGCGACGGCGTGCGCAGCCCGGTGCGCCATCTGCTCGGCCTGCCCTATCCGGGCGAAGTCTTCCACGACCGGTTCCTGATCGCCGACATCCGGTTCAAGGGCGATCTGCCCAAGGAGCGGCGCTTCTGGTTCTACCCGCCGTTCCATCCGACCAACTCCGTCCTGCTGCACCGCCAGGCCGACGACATCCTGCGGGTCGACTTCCAGCTCGGCCGCGACGCCGATCCCGACGAGGAGAAAAAGCCCGAGAACATCGACCGCCGGCTGCGCCAGATGTTCGGGCCCGAGGCGCGCTGGGAGCACGAATGGTCGAGCGTCTACACCTTCACCTGCCGCATGATGCAGCGCTTCGTGCACGGCCGCGTGGTCTTCGCCGGCGACGCTGCGCACGTCGTCTCGCCGTTCGGCGCGCGCGGCGGCAACGCGGCGGTGGCCGACGCCGACAACCTCGCCTGGAAGCTCGCGCGCGTGATTGCGGCCAAGTCGCCGGCCGGCCTGCTCGACAGCTATTGCAGCGAGCGGCGCGCCGCCGCGCACGAGAACATCCGGCAATCGACCCGCAGCACCGACTTCATCACGCCGAAGTTCGAGGCGTCGCGCCGCTTCCGCGACGCCACGCTTTCGCTGGCGCGCGACTTTCCCTTCGCCCGCGCGCTGATCAACAGCGGCCGGTTGTCGGTGCCGACGGCGCATCCCGGTTCGCCGCTCGACACTCCCGACAGCGACGACGACTGGTCGGGCGGGCCGGCGCCAGGCCGGGCGATGGTCGATGCGCCGGCCGGCGACGGCTGGCTGGTCGACGGGCTGGGGCCCGACTTCACTGTGCTGAGCTTCGGCGAGACGGTGAAAGCGCCGCCGGAACTGACGCCGCTTGCGGTCGACTGCCGCGGCCTCGTGGCCAGGCGCTACGATGCGCGGCCCGGGACCACTTATTTGATTCGGCCCGATCGCTATGTCGCGGCGCGCTGGCGGCGTTACGATGGCGCGGCGGTCCAGGCCGCGCTGGCGCGGGCGACGGGACATTAGCCACTGGAGATCGGGAGGCGGCGATGGAAGGCGCGTTGCGGCGTACGCTCAACCTCAGCCAACCGGACGACATCTACAACGCCATCGTCGACGCCCACAAAGGCCTGAGCGACGAGGAGGGCCGCGTCTTCGACGCGCGGCTGATCCTGCTCCTGGTCAACCACATCGGCGACGAGGCGGTGATCCGCGAGGCGCTGACGGCAGCGGCGGCGGCGCCATGAAGGAGATGCTGCAGGGCCGCCTCGCGCTGGTCACCGGGGCGGGCCACGGCAACGGCGCGGCGATCGCCCGCGGGCTGGCCGCCGCCGGCGCCGACGTCATCGTCACCGACATCGACAAGGAGGCCGCCCGCGCGATCGCCGATTCGATCGTCGCCGAGGGCGGCAAGGCGCGCGGCTTCATGCTCGACGTCACTGACGAGGCGAGCTGTGCCGGGTTGGCGCGCGACGTCGCGCTGCTGGTCGGGCCGATCCGCATCCTGGTCAACAACGCCGGCATCTTCCTGCGCGGCAACCTGGTCGCCGAGGACGGTCGCGAGCGCTGGGACCGGACCATGGCGGTGAACGTGCAGGGGCCGTTCAACGTCACCATGGCCTTCGTCGAGCAGCTCAAGCTCACCAAGGGCGCGATCGTCAACATCGCCTCGATCAACTCCTACGTGGCGCAGGCGGGCAGCGGCGCCTATCCGGTGTCGAAGGGCGCGCTCGCCCAGTTCACCCGCGCGCTTGCCGCCGAGCTCGCGCCTGACGGCGTGCGGGTCAACGCGCTGGCGCCCGGCATCATCGCCACCGCCATGACCGAGCCGACGCGTGCCGATCCCAGGCGGCTGGAGGCGTTCCTGGCGCACGTGCCGATGAAGCGGGTCGGCGAGCCGGAGGAGCTGGCCGGCCCGGTGGTGTTCCTCTGCTCCGACGCGGCGAGCTACATCACCGGCGCGATCCTGCCGGTCGATGGCGGCTATCTCGGCGTCTGACTTTCAGGCCCAATTGAGCTGCCACGACACGCCGAAGCGGTCGTTGACCCAGGCGAACAGCCGGCTGAAGCCGTAATTATCCACCGCCATCAATTCGGCGCCGCCCTGCTTCAGCACGTCGGCCAGGTGGCGCAGCCACTCTTCGGACTCGCAGTCGACGAAGAAGGAGAAGGCCGGCGTGAAGGAAAAGGGGTGCTTGATCACGCTGTCGGTGCACAGCACCTCCTGGCCGCCGATCGACAGGCGGGCGAGCTTGATCGTTCCTTCCGGCGCCGCGTCGTCGGGGCCGTAGCGCTCGATCGCGTCGACCCGCGCATCGGGGAAGACGGAGAGATAGAAGTCGAGCGCGGCGGAGCCTTCACCCTGGAACATGAGAAACGGCCGAACGGTGTTGGTCACGCTTGCTCTCCCGGGTGTCGTCGTGGTCCTTGTATCGATATAGGCATGTGCATCGACGGGGGCCAGTGTGGCATCTGATATTCGCGTAAGGGCGGCGACGGTCGACGACGTCGATCTCCTGCACCGCTTCTCGGTTGACCTGGCGACCTACGAGGACGAGCCGCACGCCGTCACCTCGACGCCGCAGACCCTGGCGCGCGACGGTTTCGGCGACAATCCGCAGTTCGCCGCGCTGATCGCCGAGCGCGGCGCTGCGCCGGTCGGCTTCGCGCTCTACACCTTCAACTACTCGGTCTGGACGGCGGCGCGCGGCATCTTCATCGAGGACATCTGGGTGGTGCCCGGGGAGCGCCGCGGCGGCGTGGCGCGCGCGCTGATGGCGGCGCTGGCACAGGAATGCCGCGCCAAGGGCTACAGGCGGATCGACCTCAACGTGCTCGACTGGAACCCGGCGCGCGGCTTCTACGAGAAGATCGGCTTCCGCTGGATCAAGAACTGGTTGCCCTACCGCCTCAGTGGCGAAGCGCTAAACACGCTCGCGACCGGATCGCGCGAATAGGTTACATTTCACCAATGAGAGGAGCCAAACTGAAGTCGGCGCGCGAGAACGTGCGCCGCCATCGCGAAAGCCTGCGTCGCCAGGGCCTCCGGCCCATTCAGGTCTGGGTGCCGGACGTCCGCTCGCACGCTTTCAAGGCGCAGGCCCATCGGCAGTCGCTCGCAATCGCCCGCAGCAGCGGCGAGCGTGACGACCAGGCGTTCATCGACGCGGTGTCCGATCAAGACGAATGAGGCGCGGCGAAATCTGGACGGTGGCGGGCGGCGGCAACTACGCCGGCAAGGCCCGGCCGGTTGTCGTCGTGCAGGACGACGCCTTCGATGCGACGATGTCCACGACGGTCTGTGCCTTCACGACCGACCAAACCGAAGCGGCGCTGTTCAGGCTCGAAGTGCTGCCGAGCGAGCGCAATGGGTTGCGCCAGCCCAGTCGGCTCATGGTCGACAAGATCACGACGGT
>VBAF01000024.1:5907-6383 GCA_005884705.1 Alphaproteobacteria bacterium | reverse complement strand
CGGACGAGGCGCGCGCCTACTTCTTCCTGAGCCCCATCATCCGGCCGGCCTTGGCCGGCCGCGGCAGGGGCTGGTGCGCGTCCCACACCCTCTCCAGCCGCTCGGCCGCCTGCTTGGGCCAGGGTGCCGAGCGTCGGCTCGCGAAGTCGATGTTCATCACGATCGTCTCGTTGGTCGCTGCGAGGTAGCCCTGCTCGGCGTGGTACATCTCGTGGAAGAGATGGACCCGCTTGGCGTCGCGGTCGAGCAGTTGGGTCGTGAAGCGCATCGGCGCGCCGTCCTTCATCTCGCGGTCGTAGGTGACGTGGGTTTCCAGCACGAAGGTCATGCCGTGCTTGCCGTCGACGTAGTGGCGGCCCAGTCCCATGTTGCGCATGAAGGCGCCCGACGCCTGGTCGAAGGCCAGCACATAGAAGGCGACGTTCATGTGGCCGTTCCAGTCGACCCATTCGGGCAGCACATTCGAGCGATGGATG
>VBAF01000024.1:0-5869 GCA_005884705.1 Alphaproteobacteria bacterium | reverse complement strand
ATGCCGATCAGGCGGCCGGCCTGGGGCGGCCGCGGTAGGCTCCTGTGGGCCGCGGCCATCTGCTCGATGCGCGCCATCGCCCACTCGGGCCACGGCGCGGCACGGCGCGAGGCATAGTCGATGTTCATCAGCATCAGCTCGTTGGTCGCGGCGAGATAGCCTTCGGTCGCGTGATACATCATGTGAATGTAGTGCACGCGCTTGGCGTCGTGATCGAGGATCTGCGTGGTAATGCGCAGCGGGTCGCCCTCCTTGACCTCGCGATCGTAGGTGACGTGCGCCTCGATCACGAAGGTCATGCCGATCTTGTCGCGCGTGTACTCCCAGCTCACGCCGAACTGGTTGCACAAGGTGTCGGTCGCCTTGTCGAACGCCACGACGTAGAAGCCGACGTTCATGTGGCCGTTCCAGTCGATCCACTCCGTCGGTTCGATCATGGGGTAGGGAGGTAATTTCATGCGGCCGGACCGTAGCGAAGCCGCCGGCCCGACCGCAAGTTCGCCGCGACAACCCAGCGAGGAATTCTCCATGGCGAAGAAACCCAAGGCCGTCGTGCTCGGCGTCGGCGCCGAACGCGGCATCGGCGGCGCCGCCAGCCGCCGCTTTGCAAAAGAGGGCCATCACGTGCTGGTCGCCGGCCGCACCCCGGCAAAGATCGAGAAGGTGGTCGACACCATCCGCAAGGACGGCGGCGCGGCCACCGCCTTCACCATCGACGGCACGAAGGAGGACCAGGTGGCCCGGCTGTTCGACCTGGCGATGGCCGACGACGGCGACAGCAGCCCGGCCGACCTCTTCGTCTTCAACATGGGCAACAACGCCGCGGTCGATTTCCGCGAGATGACGGCGCAGCACTTCGAAGACTCCTGGCGGGTCGGCTGCTTCGCGGGCTTCCTGTTTGGCCGCGAGGCGATGCGCCGATTGGCGCCGCTCGGCCGCGGCACTGTGATCTTCACCGGCGCCTCGGGCTCGCTGCGCGGCCGGCCGCGCTTCGCCGCCTTCAACGCCACCAAGGGAGGCTTGCGGCTGCTGGTCCAGTCGATGGCGCGCGAATTCGGGCCGCAGGGCATCCACGTCGCCCACGTCATCATCGACGGGGGCATCGAGGGCGATCGCCTCTTGTCGCGCATGCCCGACCGCGCCGACAAGGCCGGCCCCGATGGCCTGCTCAAGGTCGGGCCGATCGTCGACAACTACTGGCACCTGCACCGCCAGCAGCGCAGCGCCTGGACGCACGAAATCGATCTGCGGCCCTATAAGGAGACGTTCTAGATCACGGGCTTTTCGTGAACGCTATCGGCATGCGCACGTCGGACATCCGCTAGTCCCGCGCGTCGTTGCCGTTTGACCCATGCCGCCCTACACTTCGCGCAGGCAGGCAGAACTCCCCGACAACAGACGGGCGAGAAAGTGGTTGCGGGCAACTTGCGACTCTACGTTGTGATCGCCGCCGTCGCGCTGTATGCCGGCGCCTTGGCCGCGCCTGCGATCATCTTCAAGCCCGACGCAAGATCAAATCCCAAGCACGGCGAATGCGGCTTCGCGGTCAAGGACAACGTCAGCTGCGAGGCGTTCCGCTTTGGCGGTTCGGGCTCGATCGTTTGCCAGCTGTCGGAATTCAACAAGCCCGGCAAGACCTACGTCGATAAGGGAAAAATACTCGACTACTGCAAGGATTGGGACCTGCCCGTGGCCGATTCGTATTACGGCTACCAGGTCCTGCCGATGGGCATCCTGGGGATTTTTCTCGGCATGTTCGCGTGGTTCGCGAATCCCCTGATGCTCGCGGCCGGGCTCCTGTCGGCGTTTGGGAAGCGCGTTGTCGCGATGATCCTGTCCGTGTCCTCGGTCGCTCTCGGCCTGCAATCCTACGCGCTGGACGCCGTTCCGTTCAATGAAGGGTCGATGAAGGCCGATAACCTCAATTTCGTCGATCACCTCGGCCCGGGCTTCTATCTGTGGATGGGTTCCCTGGTGGTGCTCGCCGTGTACTGCTTCCTGAAAAAGCGAGACGCCGAAGCTCTAGGGGACTAGCAGCAGCTCGTTGGCGACCAGGTCGGGCGCCGAGAGGATGCAGTTGTGGCCGGCGGCGATCGGGCGGAAGCGGATGTGCGACATCGCCTGGACCTTCTCATGCATGCCGGCCGACACCGGATAGCGCGGCCTGGTGCAGGCGATGTAGGTCATCGGCCGGCCGTTGCCCGCCGGATGGTTCAGGCGGATCGGCTTGGTGTAGCAGGCGAGCGGATGCGGCGTGAGCTGGCGGTGCGTCCAGGCGGCGAGGTCGGGATCGTCGATGATCAGGCTGCCGACCGGCGCGAAGGGCAGCACCTCGGTGCCGTTGACTGTCTGCACCAGGGTCTTGCGCTTGGCGGCGATGGCGGCAGGGATGCGGCCGAAGATCGACTGGTCGTCCTGGGCGATGCCGCCGTCGATGATCACCAGGTGCGCGATCCGCTCGGGCATCCGGTCAGCGACCATCTGGGCGATCAGGCTGCCGAAGCTGTGGCCGACCAGCACGATGTCGCGCAGCGCCTCGCGCTGGATGCGCTGGAGCGTGTCGGCCAGGAAGACGTCGTTGTCGAGATGCGGCGCAAGCTCGGCCGCGCGCTCGCCGACGCCGGGAAAGCTGTGCGCCCGCGCGTCGTGGCCGGCGGCGCTGAGGCGCTCGAGCACGAACTGCCAGGTCCAGGCGCCCATCCAGGCCCCGGGAAGACAAAGGTAGTTGGGCAATCAGGTATGTTTTTTGAGCGCCAGGCCGATCGTGATCCAGCCGCTGCCGATGAAGATCAGGTCGATGCCGAGGAAGATGCCGAGCACGAAGAAGCTCGAGACCGGCCACTGCGCCACGATGATCAGGCCGAGCAGGAAGCTCAGGATGCCGGAGAACACCACCCAGCCCCACGGCGTGCCGTGCTTCATCTGCGTCGCCAGGAAGATGCGCACCAGGCCGCCGACGATGAGCGCGATGCCCAGCAATAGCGTCAGAATGGTCGCCGCTTCGAACGGGTTCTGCAGGCAGATGAAGCCGGCGAAGACGTAGAGCGCGCCGAGCAGCAGCCACAGCAGCCGGTGCCCCCAGTCCTTGGCATTGAAGGCGGCGACGATCTCGGCCGCACCGGCGAACAGCATCATGAAGCCGACGATGTAGACCGCCGAAGCGGTGGCGATCACCGTGCTGCCCAGCGCGATCACGCCGGCGATCAGCGAGAAGACGCCGAAGCCCACGATCCACCCCCATTTGGGTCGGAGCGCGCGCACACCCGAGCCGAGGCTGTGCGGACCGGTATTGTCGGTGGTGGTCATGCTCTGCGCTTTCTCTGCGGAACGGGACATCGGCAGTGTACGCCCGCCGCGTGGCACTGTTCCACCGGCTATGTGACAATCGTTGCATGACCGACAGCCCGAAAAAACCGCCACCGCCGGCGCGGCCCGCCACGACCGTCCTCCTGGTGCGCCCGTCGCAGCCGGGCGACGCGGCCTCGGCCCTGGAAGTGTTCATGGTGGTGCGCCATCAGCAGATCGATGCCTTCTCCGGCGCGCTGGTCTTCCCCGGCGGCAAGCTCGAGGAGGCCGACGGCAATCCACGGCTCGTGGCGCGCTGCGGTGGGGCCGACAAGATTTCGGCCGACGAGCTCAAGTTCCGGGTCGCCGGCGTCCGCGAGGCGTTCGAGGAGTGCGGCATCCTGCTGGCGCGCAAGCCGGCCCAGCGCGCGGTGGTCGGCGCGGCCGACCTCAAGGGCATCGAGGAGCGCTGGCGGGCCAAGCTCGCCAAGGACGAGGCGAGCATCGTAGACTTGGTCGAGGCCGAGGACCTCGAACTCGCCACCGATCTCATGACCCCGTTCGCGCACTGGATCACGCCGACCTTCGCGCCCCGGCGCTTCGACACCTGGTTCTTCCTCGCCGAAGCGCCGGAAGACCAGATCGCGCTGCACGACGGTTCTGAATCGGTCGACTCGGTCTGGATCCGGCCGCAGAACGCGATCGACGAGGCGACGGCCGGCCGGCGCACCCTGGTGCACGCCACGACCAAGAACCTCGAATTGCTGACCGAGGCCGTGACGGTGGCCGAGGCGCTGTCGCAGACCAGCCAACGCAAGGTCGTGACGGTTCAGCCGTGGGTCGAGGAGCGTGACGGCAAGCGTTTCCTGCGCATCCCCGAGGGCGCGGGCTACCGCAATCTGGTGCGCGAGATGCCGCCCCAGCCGGTTCCGCAAGCCGGACGGTAGTTCCGTTTGCCCCGTTCGGGCCGAAGCGCTAAGAGCAGGTGAACGAGCGTTTAGTCCGGGGGAGGATGACGAGCATGGTCGGAATCGTGGCCTATGGCGCCTACGTGCCGCGCCTGCGTCTCAGCCGTCAGGCGGTGTATGACGCCAACAAATGGTTTGCCGCCGGCCTGCGCGGCCTCGCCAAGGGCGAGCGCTCGATGGCCAACTGGGACGAGGATTCGATCACCATGGCGGTCGAGGCGTCGCGCGACTGCCTGACCAGCCACAAGGCCGAGGACGTCCGCAACATCTACTTCGCCTCGACCACCCATCCCTTCAAGGATCGCCAGAACGCCGGCGTGATCGGCACCGCGCTCAACATCGAGCAGAACCTGTCGGCCGCCGATGTCGGCGGCTCGCTGAAGGCGGGCACCTCGGCGCTGATCGCCGGCCTCAACGCATCGAAGGACGGCGCGCCGAGCCTGGTCGCCGCCGCCGACAAGCGGATGGCCCGGGTCGCCTCGTCGAACGAGCTGAACTATGGCGACGGCGCGGCGGCGTTGCTGTGCGGCACCGAGAACGTGATCGCCAAGCTGGTCGGCCATCATTCGGTGTCGATGGACTTCGTCGATCATTTCCGCGGCGACGAGAGCGACTTCGACTACGGCTGGGAGGAGCGCTGGATCCGCGACGAGGGCTATTCGAAGATCGTGCCGCCGGCGATCAAGGCCGGCCTCGCCGCCTGCAAGCTCAAGGGCGCCGACATCACCCACTTCATCATGCCGAGCCTGATGCCGGCGGTGCCGCGGCAGATGGCCAAGATCTGCGGCATCGCCGACGGCGCGGTGCGCGACCTGCTGGGCGCCAGTCTCGGCGACACCGGTGCGGCGCACGCGCTGGTCATGCTGGTCGATGCGCTGGAGACGGCCAAGGCCGGCGACAAGATCATGGTCGTGGCGTTCGGCCAGGGCGTCGACATCCTGGTGTTCGAGGTCACCGCCGAGAACGCCAAGCTTGCCAAGCGCAAGGGCCTGTCGGGCTGGATGGCGCGGCGCAAGGAAGAGAAGAACTACATGAAGTTCCTCGCCTTCAACGAGATGCTGCCGATCGACAAGGGCATGCGGGCGGAGTTCGACAAGAAGACGGCGCTGTCGGTGCTGTGGCGCAAGCGCGACATGATCTACGGGCTGGTCGGCGGCAAGTGCAAGGTGTGCGGCACGGTGCAGTTCCCGCGCAGCCAGGTCTGCGTCAATCCCAACTGCCATGCGATCGACAGCCAGGATCCCTACGCGATGGCCGGTCTCGAGTGCAACGTGATGTCGTTCACCGCCGACTCGCTGGTCTATTCGCCGGATCCGCCCGGCTACTACGGCATGATCACCTTCCCCGAGGGCGGCCGCTTCATGGCCGACTTCACCGATTCGGACAAGGATCAGGTCAAGGTCGGCGCCAAGATGCGCATGACCTTCCGGATGCGCGACAACGACACGATGCGCGGCGGCTTCAGGCGTTATTTCTGGAAGGCGGCTCCGGTTTGAGCCTGTCGGCTCGTATCGCCTTCCACCGGTCAGAAGAGTAGAATTCCAACCCCACTACAGGAGGCCTGCCATGGCTCGGGGCATCAAGGACAAGGTCGCTATTCTCGGCATGGGTTGCTC
>VBAF01000023.1 GCA_005884705.1 Alphaproteobacteria bacterium | reverse complement strand
GATGCGGTGATGGGCCTGGTGACGCGCTCCGCCAACGACGCCGCCGTGCTGCTGGCCGAGACGCTCGGCGGCGACGAGGAGAGCTTCGCCCAGCAAATGACCCTGAAGGCGCGCCAGCTCGGCATGTCGTCGACGGTGTTCCGCAACGCCTCCGGCCTGCCCAATCCCGAGCAGGTGACGACGGCGCGCGACATGGCGCGGCTGGCCAACGCGCTGCTGCGCGACTTCCCGCACTACTATCCGGTCTTCTCGGTGCTCACGTACAACTACCGCGGCCGGCCGCTCGAGAATCATAACCGCATGCTGGCGAGCTACGCCGGCGCCGACGGCCTGAAGACCGGCTACACCAACGCCTCGGGCTTCAACCTCGTGATGTCGGCAGTGCGCGACAACCGCCGCCTGATCGGCGTGGTGATGGGCGGCAACACCGCCTTCCAGCGCGACAAGCTGATGGCCGACCTGATGGACCAGGGCTTTGCCACTGCCCAGCAGATGTCGGTCTCGGCCTGGACGAGCCCGCGCGTGCCGCCGTCGGCGCGCTACACCGCGGCCAACTTCGTCCCGGGCATCGGCTCGCTCGACGGCAAAGCTCTGGCCGGCTTCACCAAGGCCGAGCCGGCCGCGCCCAGCCGCGCCCTGGTCAACCCGGCGAGCCCGCCCACCAGCCTGGCCGGCTTCACCAAGGCCGAGCCGCCCGGGTCCAGCCGCGCCCTGGTCAACCCTGCGAGCCCGCCCACCAGCATCGCCGGAAGCTGGGTGATCCAGGTCGGCTCATTCAGCGATTCGCGGGCCGCCCAGGCGGCGCTGGAGCGCGCGACCGGCGCCCTGCCCGAGGTGATCCGCGGCCACGGCGCAGTGACGGTCGACGAGGTGCAGGTGTCGGACAAGACGCTGCATCGCGCGCGGCTCACCAACCTGTCCCAGCAGGAAGCCGTCGACGGCTGCAAGCGGCTCAGCCTGCGCAAGATCCAGTGCTCGGCGCTGCAGATCAGCGCGCGCTGAGCGCCGGCCTGACCCGGGCGAGGAACGCCCGCTTGTAGCGCCGCTGCCAGGCGACGAGATCCCACTCGCCGCCGGTCGGCTGGAACCGCTCCTCCAGCGGCTCGAACACCGAAACCGTGGCGGTCACCCCGCCGATCCGCACCTTGAGCGGCGCAATGCGATAGCGCGGCCCCTCGAAAGCCGCGAGCCGCTCGACATCGCGGACGCTGAGGCCGCCGACGATGGCGCCACTCACCCAGCCCCTGGGATCGCGCACCACGATCGGATAGCTCGCGCCCTTGACCCGGCGGCGGGCATGGCCGGGCAGCGCCGCAGGGACATAGGCCTGGGGCGGCAGCCGGCGCCCCAGCACCAGGCTGGCGACGTCGCGATCGAGCAGCGTGCCGTAGAAGAAGAAGCGCATCAGTGGTGGGCGCTCGCCTCGTCGGGCAGGCTGACGTCGCTTGCCGACAACGCCGCCTTGAGGTCGGCCTTGAGCCGCTCCAGCCCCGTCTCGTTGGCGCTCTCGCAGCGCGCCACCAGGACAGGCTGGGTGTTGGAGGCGCGCAGCAGCCACCAGCCGTCGGGCGTGCTGACGCGCACGCCGTCGATGTCGTTGACCCGGGCGCCGGCCTTCTTCAGCCGCGCCTTGACCTCCTCGACGACCTTGAACTTGCGGTCGTCCGGACAGTCGAAGCGCAGCTCCGGCGTGTTGACGAAGTACGGCAGCTTGTCGCGCATCTCGGCCAGGCTCTGCTTGCCGGCCGCGACGATGTTGAGCAGCCGCAGCCCGCAATAGAGCGCGTCGTCGAAGCCGTAGAAGGTGTCGGCGAAGAACACGTGGCCGCTCATCTCGCCAGCCAGCGGGGCCTTCAGCTCGGCCATCTTGGTCTTGATCAGCGAATGGCCGGTCTTCCACATCAGCGGCGTGCCGCCGGCGCGCTGGATCTCGTCGAACAGCGCCTGGCTGGCCTTGACGTCGCCGATGATCGTGGCGCCCGGGTGGCTCTTGAGCACGTCGCGCGCCCACAGGATCATCAGCTGGTCGCCCCACAGGATGCGGCCCTTGCCGTCGATCGCGCCGATGCGGTCGCCGTCGCCGTCGAAGGCGATGCCGAGGTCGCAGCCCTCCTTCTTCACCTTGGCCTGCAGTTCCTTGAGGTTCTCCGGCACTGTCGGATCGGGATGGTGCGCCGGGAACGTGCCGTCGACCTTCTCGTTCAGGATGAAGTGCGTGCCCGGCAGCTTGTCGACCACGGCGCGGATCGACACGCCGACGGCGCCGTTGCCGGTGTCCCAGGCGACCTTGAGCTTGCGGCCGGGCTTGACATCCTTGAGCAGGCGCTTGGCGTAGTCGTCGAGCACCGGCCGCTTCTCGACGCTGCCCTTGCCGCTCTCGAAGTCGCCCTTGCCCGCGATCTCGCCCAGCTTCTGGATGTCGGCGCCATAGAACGACTTCTTGCCCATCATCATCTTGAAGCCGTTGAAGTCGGGCGGGTTGTGCGAGCCGGTGATCTGGATGCCGCCGTCGGTGTCGAGGCGCCAGACCGCGTAATAGAGCATCGGCGTCGAGGCGAGGCCGATCTCGACCACGTCGACGCCGACTTCGAGTTCCGGCGAGGTGAGCCGGCCGTCATAGCCGACGGCGACGCGGCGCCCTCCGGCCGCGTGGAGGGTAACCGCGTAGGCGCGTCCGATGGCTCGCGCGTCGGTGTCGGACAGGGTCTGCCCGACGATGCCGCGAATGTCGTACTCGCGCAGGATCGTGGGATCGAACTTATGCGCCGTCTCGCTCATCGAAAGCTCCGATTAAAGAGGTCAGTTCTGCGGATTGGGCCGGCCTACGCCTTCATAGGCAAAGCCCAGTCCACGCATCTCTTCGGGATCGAATATGTTGCGCAGGTCGACGATGCGGGGCTGGCGCATGACCTGCTTGATACGCCGCGGATCGAGGCCGCGGAACTCATGCCACTCGGTGATCACAACCAGGACGTCGGCACCGGTCGCCGCCTCGTAGGCGGTGCGAGCGAAGGTGATGTCCTTGAGCAGGCGGCCCGCCTCGGTCATGCCCTCGGGATCGAAGGCCACGATTTTCGCACCGGCTGACTGCAGCATCGGCACGATGTCGAGCGAGGGCGAGTCGCGCATGTCGTCGGTGTTGGGCTTGAAGGTGAGCCCCAGCACGCCGACGGTCAGGCCCGCCACCGAGCCGCCGCAGAAGTCGATGACCTTGCGCGCCATCCGCTTCTTGCGCGCGACGTTCACCTCGATGACCCGCTCGACGATGGTCTGCGGCGCGCCGGCCTCGCGCGCGGTGTAGGCGAGCGCCAGCGTGTCCTTGGGGAAGCACGAGCCGCCGAAGCCCGGTCCGGGATGCAGGAACTTGCGGCCGATGCGGCCGTCGAGGCCGATGCCGCGCGCCACGTCGTGGACGTCGGCGCCGACCTTCTCGCAGAGGTCGGCGATCTCGTTGATGAAGGTGATCTTGGTCGCCAGGAAGGCGTTGCCGGCGTACTTGGTGACTTCGGCGGTCTCGATGTTGGTGAAGACCATCGGCGTCTGGATCAGGTTGAGCGGCCGATAGACCGCGGACATGACCTCGCGCGCGCGCTGGCTCTCGACACCGATCACCACGCGATCGGGCTTCATGAAGTCCTCGATCGCCGCGCCTTCTCGCAGGAACTCCGGATTCGACGCGACGTCGAACTCCGCACTCGGCCGGGTCTCGCGGATGATGCGCGCCACCTCGCGGCCGGTGCCGACCGGCACGGTCGACTTGGTGACCACTACGGTGTAGCCGCGGATCGCGTTGGCGATCTCGGCGGCGGCGGCATAGACGTATGTCAGGTCGGCATGGCCGTCGCCGCGCCGCGTCGGCGTGCCGACGGCGATGAACACCGCATCGGCATCGGCCACCGCCAGCTCGGTGGTGAAGTCGAGGCGGCCGGCTTTCATGTTGTCGGTCACCATCCGGTCGAGGCCCGGCTCGTAGATCGGCATCTCGCCCTTGCGCAGCCGCCCGATCTTATCGGCATCCTTGTCGATGCAGACCACGTCGTGGCCGAACTGCGCGAAGCAGGCGCCCGACACCAGCCCGACATAGCCCGACCCGATCATGGCGATGCGCATCGCGTCAGCCCTTCAGCAGGCGGCCAAGCAGCGCCCGCGTCTCCGCCGCGCTGTCGGCCCTCCCGAGCGCCACGGCGATATTGGCCTCGAGGAAGCCCAGGCGGTTGCCGCAATCGTAGCGCCCGCCGGTGTAGCGCAGGGCGTGGAACGGCTGGTGGCCGATCAGCTTGGCCATCGCGTCGGTGAGCTGGATCTCGCCGCCGGCGCCCTTCTCGTGCTTGTCGAGATGATCGAACACCTCGGGCATCACGATGCTGCGGCCGATCCAGGCGAGCGTCGAGGGCGCCTCTTCCGGCCTGGGCTTCTCGACGATCCCGGTCATCTCGGCGAGGCCCGCCTTCTCAGCCTTGACGGCGACGATGCCATAGCTCCCGGTCTGCGCGCGCGGCACGTCGATCACCGCGACGACATTGCCGCCGGTCTTCTCGTGCGCCGCCACGAGCTGCGCGGTGCAGGAGGGCGTGCTCACCATCAGCTCGTCGGGCAGCAGGACGGCGAACGGCTCGCGGCCGATCCAGTGCCGGGCGCACCACACCGCGTGGCCGAGGCCGAGCGGCTTCTGCTGGCGGGTGAAGATCGCGTTGCCGGGCCTGATCGTCGCCTGCTCGGTCTGCTTTAGCTCGGCCTGCTTGTTGCCGCGGTTGGCCAGCGTCATCTCGAGCTCGTAGGCGTGGTCGAAGTGATCTTCCAGTGCGCCCTTGTTGCGACCGGTGACGAAGACGAACTCCTCGATGCCGGCAGCGAGGCACTCTTCGACGGCGTACTGGATCAGCGGCCGGTCGACGACGGTCAGCATCTCCTTGGGCATCGCCTTGGTGGCCGGCAGGAAACGCGTGCCGAGGCCGGCGACCGGCAGGACGGCTTTACGGACGCGCTGGGCCATGTCGGTCGACCTCTTTCCCGGGAAGCATATTTGACCGGTATATCAACGCTTTGACCGCGTCGCGGCGGCGGTTCATGCCACGCCGGACGGGGCCTCGCAAGTCACAGCCCCTGTCATAGGCCAAGCAGCACGTCCTTGGCGCGGTTGATGCGCGCGGCCAGCTCGGCGCTGCCCCCCGCATCGGGATGGACTCGCACGATCAGCCGCCGATGGGCGGCGCGGATTTCGTCCTCGCTCGCGCTTTCCGGCAGTCCGAGGATGGCCAGCGCCTCCTGCCGCGTCATGTCGCTGCGCGGCCCGCGCGGCGGCGGCGCCTGCGCCTGCCGCCAGTCCGCGCCCAACCGGCGGTCGAGATAGGATTCGAGAACGCGCAGCGACTCGGCATCGCTCGCGCACTCGCCGTGCAGCGCGAGCAGCTCGCTGTCGCTCATCGCCTCCAGCATGCGGCCGGCGAAACGGCCCTGCAGCACCCGGCCACCGACATCGCCGCTGGTGTGATCGAGCCATGCCTCGAGGAACGCCGTGTTCACCTGCGTGCGCTGCCCCGTGCCCGGCTGGCTGAAGCCGCCGCTCGGCCGCTGGCGCAACCAGCGGGCGATCAGCGCGGTCGCCACCATGCCGGCGAGGCCGAACAGCTCCGGCAGCAAGCCCGGCAGGAAGCGCACGCCCAGGATCAGCATCCCGCCGACGCCGATGCCGCCCAGCAGCACCATGACCGGCCGCAGCCGGCGCGCGACCGTCGAGGGATTGGCGCGCAGGAACCAGAAGATGCCGAGCCCGAGGACCGCGAGCAGCGCCAGCGCCAGGAGCACCGCCGGCATGGCCTAGGGCTTGGCTTGGGTGGGCGCCGGCGCGGTGGGTTGCGGCTGCTGCGCCTGTTCCTGCTTTTGGCGCTGGATCTCCTTCCAGCGCGCGACGTTGCGATTGTGCTCGTAGACGTTGGTCGCGAAGGCGTGGCCGCCCTGCCCGTCGGCGACGAAATAGAGTGAGCGGTCGCGCGGCGCGGGGGCGACCGCGGCGATGATCGAGGCCCGGCCGGGATTGCAGATCGGGCCCGGCGGCAGGCCGGCCGCGACGTAGGTGTTGTAGGGCGAGTTCGACTGAAGATCGGCGCGGGTGAGCTCGCGGCCCTGCATGCCCTTGCCGTTGGTGACGCCGTAGATCGTGGTCGGATCGCTCTCGAGCCTCATCTTGAGGCGCAGGCGATTGACGTAGACCGCCGCCACCCTGGTGCGCTCGGCCGCGACGGCGGTTTCCTTCTCGATGATCGAGGCGAGGATCAGCGCGTCGCGCTTGCTGGCATAGGGCAGTCCGGCGGCGCGCTTGCGCCAGGCCTCGTCGAGCGTCTTCTCCATCGCCTCCTTCATGCGCCCGAGCATGCCGTCGCGCGTGTCGTCGCGCGAATAGAAGTAAGTCTCGGGCAACAGGTCGCCTTCCTTGATGTCGAGCGTGACCTCGCCGGTCAGCGCCTCGGTCTTCTTCACCAGCTCGACGATCTCGGCGGTGGTGGCGCCCTCGGGCACAGTGAGGCGGCGCTGCACCACCTTGCCGGATTGCAGCAGGTCGACCAACGCCGACATCGAGATGTGCCGCGGGACCTCGTACTCGCCCGCCTTGATCGGCTTGGGGTTGGGATCGACCATCAGCGCGACGCGGAAGAGCTGCGGATGGGAAATCGCTCCCTCCGACTGCAGGATCCTCGCCATGGCGGCGGGTCCCGAGCCGCGCGGGATCAGCACGTTCTTGGTCTTGTCGAGCGGGCCCTGCGCCACCAGCATCTGATGGCCGAGCAGCAGCGCGCCGCCCATCAGGGTGACGAGCAAGGCGACGAAGAACAGAACCCAACGGAAAAAGCTGAGCATGCCTCAGCTCCGGGTCAAACCGGGCCGACGATCAGACAGGCGTTGGTGCCGCCAAAACCGAACGAGTTGCTGAGCGCATAGCGCACCTTGCGCTGCTTGGCCTGCTTGGGCACCAGGTCGATGTCGCAGCCCTGGTCGGGCTCGTCGAGATTGAGCGTCGGCGGCACCGCCTGCTCGATCACCGACTTGATCGAATAGATCGCCTCGATCGCGCCGGCGGCGCCGAGCAGATGGCCGGTCGCCGACTTGGTCGAGGACATCGAGAGCTTGTAGGCATCGGCCCCGAAGGTCCGCTTCACGGCGCCGAGCTCGATCACGTCGGCCATGGTCGACGTGCCATGCGCGTTGACGTAGTCGATCTGGTCGGTAGCGAGATTGGCGCGCTTGAGCGCCGCCTTCATGGCGCGCTGGGCGCCGTCGCCATCCTCCGACGGCGCGGTGATGTGATAGGCGTCGCCCGACAGGCCGTAGCCCAGGATCTCGGCGTAGATCTTGGCGCCGCGCTTCTTGGCGTGCTCGTACTCCTCGAGCACCACGCAGCCCGCGCCCTCGCCCATGACGAAGCCGTCGCGCTGCTTGTCCCACGGCCGCGAGGCCCGCGTCGGCGTGTCGTTGAAATCGGTCGACAGCGCCTTGCAGGCGTTGAAGCCGGCGATGCCAATGCGGCAGATCGCGGCCTCGGCGCCGCCCGCCACCATGACCTCGGCGTCCTCGAGCTGGATCAGCCGCGCCGCATCGCCGATTGCGTGGGCGCCGGTGGCGCAGGCGGTGACGACAGAGTGGTTCGGCCCCCTGAAGCCGTATTCGATCGAAACCTGGCCCGAGGCGAGGTTGATCAGGGCCGAGGGGATGAAGAACGGGCTGACCCGGCGCGGTCCGCGCTCCTTCAAGATCAACGACGTCTCGTAGATCGTGCTCAGACCGCCGATGCCGGCGCCGATCATCACGCCGGTGCGGTTGCGGCCCTCGTCGTCCTGCGGCTTCCAGCCGGAATCCTCGACCGCCTGCTTGGCAGCGGCCATGGCGAAGACGATGAACTTGTCGACCTTCCGCTGGTCCTTGGGCAGCATGTAGAGATCGGCGTTGAACAGGCCGCTCGCCTTGTCGCCCTGCGGCACTTCGCCGGCGATCTTGGTCGCGAGGTCGGAGGTGTCGAACGCCTGGATGGCGCGGATGCCGGACTCAGCCGCCATCAGCCTGCGCCAGTTCGTGTCGACGCCGTCACCCAGCGGCGTCACCATCCCCATGCCGGTTACGACGACTCGTCTCATCGTCGACCTACCTTCGTGCAGGAAATGGCGTGGATCAGGACTTGGCGTTGGCGTTGATGAAATTGATCGCGTCGCCGACGGTCTGGATCTTCTCGGCCGCGTCGTCGGGAATCTCGATGCTGAACTCTTCCTCGAAGGCCATCACCAGCTCGACCGTGTCGAGGGAATCGGCGCCCAGATCGTCGATGAACTTGGCGTCTTCCTTGACCTGGGCGGCCTCGACGCCGAGGTGCTCGACGACGATCTTCTTCACGCGCTCGGCAATATCGCTCATTGCTTGTCCTTCCCGTCTCTTCAGGATCGTTTCGCCGGAGGGGCTGGCGATTCGGCGTCTCCTAACATAGCTCCCCAGCCAAAACCAGCGCCGGAAAGCCTACAAAATCAGGCACTTGTAGGCCTTCGTCCTAGATCATCGCCATGCCGCCGTTGATATGCAGGGTCTGGCCGGTGACGTACGCCGCTTCGTCGCTGGCCAGATAAACCACCCCCGCAGCGATCTCCTCGGGGGTTCCCAATCGCTCGGCCGGCACCCGGCCGAGGATCCCCTTCTTCTGCTCGTCGGTCAGCACGTCGGTCATCGGCGTGGCGATGAAGCCGGGCGCCAGGCAGTTGACGGTAATCGCGCGTGAGGCGAGCTCCTGCGCCAACGACTTCGACATGCCGATCAGCCCCGCTTTCGCGGCGGCATAGTTGGCCTGGCCGGGATTGCCGGTGACGCCGACGATCGAGGTGATGTTGATCACCCGGCCGTGGCGGCGGCGCATCATGCCGCGCATCGTCGCGCGGGTGAGCCGGAAGGTGCCGGTGAGATTGACCTGCAGCACCTTTTCCCAATCCTCGTCCTTCATGCGCATCGAAAGCATGTCGCGGGTGATGCCGGCGTTGTTCACCAGGATGTCGATCTTGCCCATCGCCGCCTCGGCTTGCTTGGCCAGGCGTTCGATGTCGGCCGCGTCGTCCATCCGGGCGGCAACCGCGTGGGCGCGTTCACCGAGCTCGGCCTTGAGCCGCTCCAGCGCCTCGGCGCGGGTACCGGACAGCGTCACGGCGGCGCCCTGCTTGTGCAGCGCGCGGGCGATCGCGCCGCCGATGCCGCCCGAGGCGCCGGTGACCAGCGCGGCCTTGCCGGTGAGATCGAACATGGGCGGGCTCCCTACGCGGTCTTGAGGAAGGCTTCGATGTCGGCCGGCGTGTTGAGCGCCAGCCCGCTCATCTCGCGGTCGATGCGCTTGACCAGTCCGGACAGGACCTTGCCGGTGCCGCACTCGACCAGCGAGTCGACGCCCTGAGTCTTCATGTACTGCACGCTCTCGCGCCAGCGCACCATGGCGGTGACCTGCTCGACCAGCCGCCGCTTGATGTCGGCCGGGTTGGTGATCTCGGCGGCGAGCACATTGGCCACCAGCGGCACGCATGGCGTCGCCAGCGTCACCTTCTCCAGCGCCTCCTGCATGGCGTCGGCGGCCGGCTGCATCAGCAGGCAATGGAACGGCGCACTCACCGGCAGCAGCATGCCGCGCTTGGCGCCGCGCGGCTTGGCCGCCTCGATCGTGCGCCCGCTGACCACGACCTGGCCGCCGCCATTGTCGTTGGCGACCGTCACGATCTCGCGTAGCGCTGCTTCCTTGCAGGCCTCTTGCGCCGGTTCGAGCTCGATGCCGAGCAGCGCCGCCATCGCGCCTTCGCCGACCGGAACGGCTTTCTGCATCGACTGCCCGCGCAGCTTCAAAAGACGCGCGGCGTCCGAAAGCTGCAGCGAGCCGGCCGCCACCAAAGCGGAATATTCGCCGAGCGAGTGGCCGGCCACATGCGAGGCGAGGCTTGCCAGCGCCTTGCCGCCGTCCTTTTCGATCACCCGCACCACGGCCACGCTGACCGCCATCAGGGCCGGTTGGGCGTTCTCGGTCAGGACCAACTCGGATTCCGGCCCTTCGCGCATCAATTTCGAGAGATTCTGCTTCAGCGCCTCGTCGACCTCGTGGAAGACGTCGCGCGCGGTCTCAAAGGCGCTGGCGAGGTCCGCGCCCATGCCGACAGCCTGGGAGCCCTGTCCCGGAAACACGAATGCGCGGCTCATCGGCTGTTTCTCCCGGCTTTTTGCCTTGTTTCGCGGTCCCTATACCCTACGCGGACACCCCCCGGAATGGCTTGCTTTCGGGGTATTTGCCTGTATAACCGCCGCTCTTCGGGGCCTAAATCGGCCCCGTCTCCTTGCCAACCCGGCCCTCTGATGCGGCGGGGTTGGCTAGATCCGGCCGGTTCTCGCGAACTCCGGGTCGCAAACAGCCATAAGGAGCTTGAATGGCATTGTACGAGAACATCTTCATCGCGCGCCAGGATGTGCCGCAGACGCAGGTGGAGACCCTGACCAACCAGTTCGCCGAACTGGTCGCCGCCCAAGGCGGCACCGTCTCCAAGAAGGAATACTGGGGCCTGCGTTCCCTCACCTTCCGGATCAAGAAGAACCGCAAGGGTCACTACAGCCTGTTGAACATCGATGCGCCGTCGGCTGCCGTGAAGGAGCTGGAGCGCACCATGTCGATCAACGAGGACATCATCCGCTTCCTGACCGTGCGCGTCGACGCCCTCGAGGAGGGCCCGTCCGCCATCATGCAGCGCGGTGCCGACAAGGCCGACCGGCCGGGCGACCGCGGCGACCGCGGCGGCTGGGGCGAGCGCCCGCGCCGCGAACGCCCGCGCTTCGGTGACGAACCCGTCGTCGCTCCGACCGTGGGAGAAGAGGAATGAGCGCGCAACGTCGTCCCTTCACGCGCCGCCGCAAGAGCTGCCCGTTCTCCGGCGCCAACGCGCCCAAGATCGACTACAAGGACGTGCGCCTGCTGCAGCGCTTCATCTCGGAGCGCGGCAAGATCGTGCCGAGCCGCATCTCGGCGGTGTCGTCCAAGAAGCAGCGCGAGCTCGCCCAGGCGATCAAGCGCGCCCGCTTCCTGGCGCTGCTCCCCTACCTGATCGCGTAAGGAGGGCTGGACCATGCCGATGAACGTCATCCTGCTCGAGCGCGTACCGAAGCTCGGCCAGATGGGCGATGTGGTGAAGGTGAAGCCCGGCTTCGCCCGCAACTACCTGCTGCCGCAGCGCAAGGCGCTGCGTGCCACCAAGGACAACATCACCTACTTCGAATCGCAGCGTAAGGTGCTCGAGGCGCAGAACCTCGAGCGTCGCAGCGACGCCGAGAAGGTCGCCGACAAGATGAAGGACCTCAAGGTCATCC
>VBAF01000568.1 GCA_005884705.1 Alphaproteobacteria bacterium | reverse complement strand
GAATGGCGCGCGGTGTCGGATGTCTCGCCGTCGGAGATGACGTCCTTCGCGACGGCGCTCGACCGCGCCCTCGATACGGATCGTTAGGCTTCTGTCGTCCTGAGTCGCGCGGGGTAACCCCCGCGCTTAAGCGAAGGACCTCACGCCGGCGGCAGAATCGTTGGCCGGAGCGTTAGGTCCTTCGCTGCGCTCAGGACGACAGGTTAAGCGAGTCTGTCGAGTTCCTTGACGATCGCGTCGCCCATTTCCTGGGTACCGACCTTCTTGGTGCCGTCGGTCTTGCCGACGAGAAGGTCGCCGGTGCGATAGCCCGCCTTGAGCACGTTCTCGACCGCGGTCTCGACCAGGTCGGCTTCCTTCCCGAGGTCGAACGAGTAGCGCAGCATCATGGCGTAGCTCAGCGTCTCGGCGATCGGATTGGCGAGGCCCTTGCCGGCGATGTCGGGGGCGCTGCCGTGGATCGGCTCGTACAGCGCCTTGCGCCGGCCGGTCGCGTCGGGCGCGCCGAGCGAGGCCGACGGCAGCAGGCCGAGCGAGCCGGTCAGCATCGAGGCCTCGTCCGACAGGATGTCGCCGAACAGGTTGTCGGTGACGATCACGTCGAACTGGTTGGGCGAACGCAGCAGCTGCATGGCGAGCGCGTCGGCATACATGTGCTCGAGCTTCACGTCGGCGTATTTCTCCTTGTGCAGCTTGGTCGCCTCCTCGCGCCACAGCACGCCGGTGTGCATGACGTTGGCCTTTTCGGCCGACAAGACCTTGTTCTTGCGCTTGCGGGCGAGTTCGAAGGCGACGGCGCAGACGCGGCGGATCTCGCTCACCGTGTAGCGCTGGGTGTCGAACGCCTCGACCTCGCCCTTGGCGTTGGTCTGGCGGCCGCGCGGCTCGCCGAAGTAGACGCCGCTGGTCAGCTCGCGGATGATCATGATGTCGAGACCCTTGACGATCTCGGGCTTGAGCGAGCTCGCATCGACCAGCGCGTCGAACACCTTGGCCGGACGCAGGTTGGCGAACAGGTCCATCTCCTTGCGCAGCCGCAGCAGCCCGCGCTCGGGCTTCTTGCTGAAGTCGGCGGTGTCCCACTTCGGGCCGCCGACCGAGCCGAACAGCACGGCGTCGGCCTCGAGCGCGGTCTTCATGGTCTCGTCGGAGAGAGGAACGCCGTGTTTGTCGAGGGCGGCGCCGCCCACCAGGTCTTCCGTGATGTCGAAACCGACCGCGCGCTTCTTGCTCATCCAGGCGATGATCTTGCGCACTTCGTTCATGACTTCGGGGCCGATGCCGTCGCCTGGCAGCACCAGCAGGTTGCGATTGGAAGAAGCCATTTAAGATCTCTCGGGTGTGGTGCTTAGGGCAAAAACGGTGTCATCCCGAGCGTAGCGAGGGATCTATGCCGATCAGTATAGATCCCTCGCTACGCTCGGGATGACACGGTGCGTCGGAGGCGCGGAACGTTACTCCGCGGCGTGCAGCCAAGGCTGCGATTCTTTCTGCTTCTTCTCGAAGTCGTCGATCTCCGACTTCTTCTCCATGGTGAGGCCGATGTCGTCGAGGCCTTCCAGCAGGCAGCGCTTGCGGAACGGGTCGATGTCGAAATGGACGGTGCCGCCGTCCGGCCCCTTGATCTCCTGCTTCTCGAGGTCGATCTCGATGATGGCGTTGGAGCCGCGGCTCGCATCGTCCATCAGCTTGTCGATGATCTCCTTCGGCATCTTGATCGGCAGCACGCCGTTCTTGAAGCAGTTGTTGTAGAAGATGTCGGCGAAGTCCTCGGAGATGATGCAGCGGATGCCGAAGTCGAGCAGCGCCCAGGGCGCGTGCTCGCGGCTCGAGCCGCAGCCGAAGTTGGGGCCGGCGATCAGGATCTTGGCGTTCTGGTAGGCCGGCTGGTCGAGGATGAAGTCCTTCTTCTGGCCGTCCGCCGTCCAGCGCATCTCGTAGAACAGACCTTCCTTCAAGCCGGTGCGCTTGATGGTCTTCAGGAAGTTCTTGGGAATGATCATGTCGGTGTCGACATTGACCATCGGCAGCGGCGCGGCGACGCCGCGCAGCGTCGTGAATTTTTCCATGTTCCCCTCAGCGATTCGGCGGAATTAACGGGGTTTCGGCAGGCCCGTCAAGCCGGCGCGACCGGGGCGCCGGACGGGCCGGCACCCCGGTGCCACGACGGGCTAGCGGGCCGGCTTGTAGTCCTTCGCGACCGAGCTCGCCTTTTGCCGATCTCCGTGCCGGGCATCAGCACCGTCGTCTTGCCGGACTTCACGGCGCCGCCGGCGGCCACCGCCACGGCAACCGCCGTCATGCTCGCGTTGTCGGGCATGTCGGCGACGATGACGAAGTCGTAGTCGCCGAAGCAATACCAGGCGTTGAGCAGTTTCCCGCCCGCGGTCTCGCAGACCTTGCGGCCCACGGACTCGACACGGTTCTGAGGATTTTTGAGTTGCGCCGCCCATGACTCGGCGGTGTAGGCCGCTTGATACAGGTAGATCGGCATGGTCGTTCCCCTTGGGTCGGCCAGCCAGCAAGCACTCGGCTGGCGAGGGGACAGGCTATGCCGCCTAGCGGGTCTTGACCACCAAGGTGCCGGCGATGATGTCGTGCAGGCCCCGCTTGCGCTCGGTGAAGGCCACCATCAGGTAGCCGATGAACAGGATGATGGTGGAAATGAATTTCGCGAAGAACCGGCCGGTCGCCCGCAGGAAGGAGAGGCGGTTGCCCTGCTCGTCGACCACCCGCAGCCCGACCACCATCTTGCCGACGGTGGCGCCGCGCGGCGAGCTTTCCATCAGCGCGAAGTAGAGCCAGGTCACCACCACGGCGACGAGCTGGAAGCTACCCATATTTGCCATGAACTCGACCGGATCGATCTTGGCCGGGTCGGCCGGAATGAGGCTGATCCCGACGACGGCGCCGATGATGCCGAAGGCGATGTTCAGCACGATGCCGTCGACGATATAGGCGAGAACGCGCATCCAGAAGCCGCCATAGCCGGTCGCTGATGTGGTTGGCGGCCGGGCGTCCCACACCGGCGGCGGCGGGGCGGCGGGACCGGAGTTGGGAACCGAGGGCATGGAGACCTCCCAGAATCATTCGGGCGGCGCATTGCTGCACCGCCCGGGAAGATACCACCGTCTGTTGTGGGCGGACTATTGGAAGTCGCGCACGTCCGCCAGGGTCCCCTTGATCGCAGCCGCCGCCGCCATCGCCGGGCTCACCAGGTGGGTGCGCCCGCCGCGGCCCTGTCGGCCCTCGAAGTTGCGGCTCGAGGTCGAGGCGCAGCGCTGTCCCGGCTCGAGCCGGTCGGCGTTCATGGCCAGGCACATCGAGCAGCCCTGGATGCGCCATTCGAAGCCCGCCTCGAGGAAGATCTTGTCGAGGCCTTCCTTCTCGGCCTCGGCCTTCACCAGGCCCGAGCCCGGCACGACCATCGCCGAGACGTTGGGAGCGACC
>VBAF01000567.1 GCA_005884705.1 Alphaproteobacteria bacterium | reverse complement strand
ACGCGGCAGCGCCACCCAGGTCTGGACGCCGTGCATCGTGAAGCCCGAGCGCCTCATCTCGTCCTCGGTGCGCTCGCTGTGGGCGATGCCGCTGCCCGCCGTCATCCAGTTGACGTCGCCTGGCCGGATCGCCTGGGCATAGCCCAGGCTGTCGCGGTGGAAGATGCCGCCCTCGAACAGGTAAGTGACGGTGGCGAGGCCGATGTGCGGATGCGGCCGCACCGCCATGCCGTCGCCGCCCGGCGGGATCACCATCGGTCCGAAATGGTCGAGGAAGATGAACGGCCCGACCATGCGCCGCTTCATGCTCGGCAGCACGCGGCGCACCGCGAAGCCCGGCCCCAATTCGTGCGCGCGGCCCTGGATCAGGAGCTCGATCGGGTCGGCCATCTTGTTCTCCTCTGCGTGCCGTGCTGCAACGGCGCGCCATGATTCGCGATCTCTCGCCCTTCTTCGCGCCGCGCAGCATCGCCATCGTCGGCGCGGGCGAGCGCGCCACCTCCTCGGGCGGCGCGGTCATGCAGATGCTGCAACGGGCGGCGTACGGCGGCAGGGTCGTGCCGGTCAATCCCAAAGGCGGCACCATCTT
This sequence comes from Alphaproteobacteria bacterium, assembly GCA_005884705.1. Taxonomy (GTDB): domain Bacteria; phylum Pseudomonadota; class Alphaproteobacteria; order Reyranellales; family Reyranellaceae; genus Reyranella. The sequence goes on along the minus strand of VBAF01000567.1, from coordinate 2,981 downwards.
CGGTTACGAGGCGGTGACTGGAATCGGTGTGATCGATCCGCCGGTCGACCTGGCGGTGATCGTGATCCGGCCCGACGCCATCCTCGACGCCGTGGCCGAATGCGCCGACCGCGGCATCCGCAATCTCCTCGTCCTGCCCGGCGGCTTCGCCGAGGCCGGGCCGGCCGGCGTGGCGCGCAACACGGCGCTGCTGAAGCTCGCGGCCGACCGCGGCCTCACCATCGCCGGGCCGAATTGCGCCGGCATTGTCCACCTCGATCCGGCCTGGCGCTTCGCCGCCACCTTCCTGCGCGCCCTGCCGCCGGGCGCCGAGGCCAACGGCCTCGCCTTCATCTCGCAGTCGGGGGCGCTCGCCGAGGAGTTCGTCGACAAGGCCAACGCCCGCAGCCTGCCGCTCACGTCGGTGGTGTCGGTCGGCAATGCGATGCATCTCGGCGTCGCGGACTATCTCGCCTGGCTGGGCGAGCGGCCGGAGATAGGCGCGGCGCTGCTCTATGTCGAATCGATCGAGGACCACGAGCGCTTCCGGGCCGTGGCGCGCAAGGTCGCCGCGGCCAAGCCGGTGGTCGCCCTGTTCGGCGGCCGCACTGCGGTGGGTGGGCGCGCCGCCTCGGCGCATACTGGCGCGATCGCCAACGACGATGCGGCGATCGAGGCCTTCTGCGCCTCCTGCGGCATCGTGCGGGTCACCAGCCTGCGCCGCCTGCTGGTGGCGGCCAAGGCGTTCGGCCGCTACCCGCAGGGGCTGGGCAAGCGGGCACTGATCCTCTCCAACTCAGGCGGGCCGGGCGTGATCTGCGCCGACCGCGCGGCGCTCGAGGGGCTCGAACTCGACGCGCTTCCCAAGGCGATGGCCGACGTGCTGCGCCAGCAGCTCCCGGCCGAGGCCTCGGTCGCCAACCCGATCGACCTGCTGGCCGATGCGCGCGAGGACCGCTTCGGCATGACGTTCGACGCCGCGATGAACCATGCCGCGGCGGACTACGACATGGTGCTGATGATCCATGTCGTTCCCTTCATGGTGGATGCCGGTCCGGTGATCGCCAAGCTCGCCGCGCTGGCGCCGGGCGCACGGCTGCCGCTAATGCATTCCATGATGGGCACCCTGCCCGGCAAGGCTGAATGGTTCGCCGCCATGGAGCGGGCGGGCGTGCCGATGTTCAACGACGTCGAGGAGATGGCCGAGGCCGCCGGGCTGCTGGCGCTCTACCCGGCGCTGCGCGAGGCCGCCCGTAACGGGACCCTGCGCGACACTCTGCCTTCTGGAGTTTTCCACGACCGCAAACGTCAGGAAGCTTGAAGAATAGGCGATTCTCAAGCATTTTCAGGTACTTGCATGCGTGTTGCATTTTTGCCACTTTTTGTTGGACTTGATGGACTTGAGAAAATCTCGTGTCCACTATCGGTCGCAACAGGGGCAATCGCGGCGGAGCCCGGCGGCAGACCGGAGAAATCGTCGTCAGCCCTAGAGTGTGAAGACAGAGCGGGAGAGGCCTGATGGCGTACACGACGACGCGCGGGGAGCGCGCCGACCGGTCGCGGGTGATGCGCGCTTTCCTGGCCGCTGCCGCCGTCGCCACATTCGGCCTGCTGTCCGTCTCTGCCGTCGCCCAGGTCAAAGCGCCCGCCAAGAGCCAGCTCAAGGCGCCCGTCAAACCGGCCGCCTCGGCCACCGACAACCAGGCCGACCAGCTCAACGAGCAGTGGCTCAAAGAGCACGGCAACGGCGCGGCTGCGACCGGCAAAGGCGAGGATGAGCGCGTCTCCAGCGTGCCCAGCATGGTGGCCATTCCGGGCGCCGGCGCGCGCACCATCGCTGCCGGGAGGCGCCAACCAGGCGGCCTTGAAGCCGCTCAGCGACGCCTTCGCCGGCTTCTCGACCGGCGCACCCAAGGTCGAGATGCTCGAAGGCCGCACCGGCGACGGCTCGAGTCGCCTGCTCTATGCCGGCATTGGCGAAGGCAAGACCAAGAAGTCCTATTGGTGGTTCACGCCGCTCGACCAGCCCGAGGGCTGGTTCGACGAGACCGGCAAGCGGCTGGGCGGCACGGTGCTGGCGGACCCCAAGCCGGAGTCGCGGATCTCCTCGCCGTTCGGCACGCGCCGCTACTATGGCCGCTCGAGCGGCGGGGCCTTCCACAACGGCATCGACTACGAGGGCAAGGTCGGCGAGTCGATCCTCGCCGCGGCCGACGGGGTGATCAACCACCAGGGCTGGTACTTCCAGTACGGCCGCACCGTGAAGATCAGTCACGCCGACAATTTCGAGACGCTGTACGCCCACATGTCCCGCTTCGAGCCGAGCCTTGCGCCGGGCAGCCGGGTCAAGAAGGGCGACGTGATCGGCTATGTCGGCTCGACTGGCCGATCGACCGGGCCACACCTGCACTTCTCGGTCATCGTCGACGGCCAGTTCGTCGATCCCCAGCCCTATGTCTCGGCCGACGGCGGCAACGCCGTGCTGGCCGGACAATCGCTGGTCGCGTTCCGCCAATGGCAGCAGGACGTGCGCACGGCGAGCAACGGCCAGCGCTCGCGCGGCCGCAGCGAGACGTGGAGCCAGAACCCGTTCTCCGGCCACAACTGACGCGCTCCCGGCCATTTCGGCTGTTGCCTGGGAAGGTGGCTGGGGCGAGACTTGCCGCCCAAGACAAGCAGGGGCAACAACGGGAGACTGTTCATGCGTAAATCGATTCTGACCGCGACGGCGGCGCTCGCCGCCATGCTGGCCTCGGGCAGCGCGCTTGCCGGCAAGGACCTCGACTCGATCAAGTCGCGCGGCGCGCTGACCTGCGGCGTGCCGACCGGCACCGCCGGCTTCGCCGTCGCCGACAGCCAGGGCAAGTGGGTCGGCCTCGACGTCGACGTCTGCCGCGCCGTCGCAGCGGCGATCTTCGGCGATTCGGAGAAGGTGAAGTACGTGCCGCTGACCGCCCAGCAGCGCTTCACTGCGCTGCAGTCGGGCGAGGTCGACATCCTCT
>VBAF01000570.1 GCA_005884705.1 Alphaproteobacteria bacterium | reverse complement strand
CGGGCAATCTCCGGGTCGCTGTACCAGCGCGCCGGCAAGCTTTCGCCTCGCACCAGGCCGCCCTGCAAGGCGTCGAGGGTCTCGCTTGATGATGGCGTCATGTCACCACCAGTCCGTCGACCGCCACGACACCCTCGCTCTTCACCAGCAAAGGATTGATCTCCGCCTCGGCCACGGCGGCGAAGGCCGAATGCGCCAAAGCGGAAAATGCGGAAATTGCCCGCGCCAGCGCGACAACGTCGCCCTTCGGCAGGTTGCGGTAGCCGCGGATCGTGGCGAGGCCCTTGACCTCGCCGATCATGCGCAGCGCCTCGGCTTCGTCGACCGGCGCAAGGCGCGTCGCGGCATCCTTGTAGATCTCCGCCAACACGCCGCCCAGGCCGACGGTGATGGTCGGCCCGACCAGCGGATCGCGCCGGAAACCCAGGATCACCTCGGCCAGGCCGCGCTCCATCTTCTGCACCAGGAAGCCGTCGAGCTTCGCGTTCGGCGCATATGCCCTCACCCGCTTCTCCATCTCGCGCGCCGCGACCGCGGCGGCCTGTCCGTCGGCCAGGCCGAGCGCCACGCCGCCCGCCTCCGTCTTGTGGGCGATGTCGGCCGACAGGATCTTGAGCGCGACCGGCCCGCCGATCTCCTCGACCGCCGAGCCCACACGACGGGCATCCGGAACGCTCGCCGATTTCGCCACCGGCACCCCCAGCGCCTTGAACAGTTCACTCGCCCGCCGCTCGTCGAAGCCCATTCGGCCCGCCTCGAGCGCGTCGCGCGCCACGGCCGACGGCTCGGCCAGTTTGGGCTCCGGCTGCGGCGTCGGCCGCAGCAGGCAGAGCGCCATCGCCTCGGCGCATGATTCGGGGTGGCGAAACGCCGGCACACCCGCCGCGGTCAGCAGCGCCAGCGATTTCTCCGCGGCCGGCGTCAGCGCGACCGCGAACGGCTTCTTCGAGCCGGCGAAGCGCAGCAACGGCTCGACCGCGAGCTCCGGGTTGAACTGCGCCGAAGAGCCGACGACGAAGATCGCCGCATCGTTGCCGTCGTCGGCCAGCAGCCGCTCGATCGTGCCGGCGACGATCTCGGGCTTGGCGCCGGCCAAGGTGAGATCGACCAGCTTGCCGTCGCCTGCCGCGATGCCGAACGGCTTCAGCCAGTCGACCAGCGCCTGGGGCGGACCCGCGATGTCGAGGCCCGCTACCGCCATGTTGTCGACCACCATCGCGGCACCACCGCCGGTCGTCGTGGCGACTGCGACGCGCTTGCCGCGCCCCTCTTCTTTGACAGGGCGCGGCCGCTCGACCAGCAGCGCCGGCACGTCGATCAGCGATTCGAACATCGCGACGCGGGCGATGCCATGGCGCTGGCTGGCCGATCTCCGAGCGGCCGAGCTTGTAGGCCACGACCGGCTTTCCCGCTTGATGCGCCCGTCGCGCCGCGCGGGCCAGCCGCTCGCCGTCGCGCAGGGTTTCCATGAACAGCAGGATTGCTTTGGTCTTGGGATCGTCGACCAGCAGGTCGGCAATCTCGCCCAGCTTGAGATCGACCTCGTTGCCGACCGAGATCAGCCGCGAGAAGCCGATGCCGCGCGCATCCGCTCGCGACAGCAGGGCGCCGATCAGGCTGCCGCTCTGACTCACCAGCCCCCAGTTGCCGGCACGCAACTTGTCGACGGCGAAGGCCGCGTTGGCGGTCAGCGCCATCGGTGGATCGGTGCTCACCGTGCCGATGCTGTTGGGCCCGACCAGCCGGATGCCGGTGTCCTCGACGATCCGCACCAGCTCGTCCTGCAGCGACGCGCCGGCCGCGCCCGCGTCGGCGAAGCCGCCGGCCAGGATCGATGCAACCTTCACGCCTCGTTTGGCGCACGCCGCCAGCGCCGCCACCGCGTCCTTGCCGTTGAGCAGGATGTAGGCGTGGTCGATGTCGCCCGGCACCGCGTCGATCGTCTTCCAGGCCTTGATGCCGAAGATCTCGGCGCGGCCCGGATTGACCGGTAGAATTTCGCCGACAAAGCCGTGCTTCTGCAGGAAGCGCTGCGGCCGCGAGGTCGTGCGCTTGTCGTCGGACGAGGCGCCGATCAGGGCGATGCGCCGCGGCTGAAACAGCGGCTGGAACAGGGAGTCGAACGGGCTCATGGGCCGAGTATACTCGGCGCATGTTGTCCCGCCGCAGTTTTCGGCGCATGTTGTCCCGCCGCAGTTTCGTCGCCACGTCCGCAGCCCTCGCCCTGCCCGCCCAGGCGCAGGCACCGTGGCCGTTCAAACCGATCAAACTCGTCGTGCCCTACGCGCCGGGCGGCTCGACCGACGTGGTCGGTCGCGTCATTGCCGAATATCTCGGCCAGCGGCTGGGCCAGAACATCGTGGTCGAGAACCGGCCCGGCAAGGGCGCCACCATCGGCACGTCGCAGGTCGCCAAGGCCGCGCCCGACGGCTATACGCTGCTGGTTTCCAACATCTCGGCGTTCGCGATCGCGCCGCCGCTCTACAGCGATCTCGATTACGATCCGGTCGCCGACTTCGCCCACATCTCGCTCGCCTCGTTCAATCCAAGCGTGCTGGTGGTCAACCCGGCCTTCGAGGCCAGGACGCTCGCCGACTACATCGCCTATGCCCGCGCCAATCCCGACAAGCTCGCCTTCGCCACCTCGGGCCCCGGCTCGAGCAATCACATCCTGGGCGTGATGCTGGCGATGGTGAGCGACACCAGGCTGGTCCACGTCCCCTATCGCGGGGCAGGCCCCGCCATGCAGGACGTGATCGCGGGCAACGTGCCGTCGATGCTCGACTCGCTGCCCTCGGCCGCGCCGCACATCAAGGCCGGCAAGGTGCGCGCGCTGGCGGTGAGCGGCGCCGAGCGCAATCCCGCCTTTCCCGAGGTGCCGACGATGAAGGAGCAGGGCTATCCCGGCCTCGTCTCCTATTCCTGGTTCGGCCTGTCGGCGCCGGCCAAGACTCCCGCACTGATCGTCGAGCGGCTGGCGGCCGAGATGCAGGTGGTGCTGAAGCATCCCGACGTGGTCAGGCGTTGGCAGGAGATCGGCGCGGAATCGAGTACGATGACGCCGGCGCAATACGGCGCCTTCGTGAAGGCCGAGCTGGAGAAGGCGACCGCGGCCGTGAAGGCCTCCGGCGCCAAGCCTGAATAGGGAGGAAGAGATGACTATCCGCCGCGTGACATCGCCCGACGTGCCCGAGCCGCCGCCCGAGCGCTGGTCGAACTGCCTGGTGTGCGACGGCATCGCCTATGTCGCCGGCATGACCGCGCGCGGCACCGATGCCGCGGTGCTGGCGAAGATGGACGAGTACGACCAGGCCAAGCAGATCTTCGGCAAGATCAAGGGCATGGTCGAGGCGGCCGGCGGCACGATGGCCGACGTCGTCAAGGTCATCATCTACGTGACCAACATCAAGAACAACACCAAGGTCTGGAAGGCCCGCGCCGAGTTCTTCACCGGCAACTTCCCGGTCTCGACCCTGGTCCAGGTCGCCGCGCTGGCGGCGCCGGAAATCCTGGTCGAGATCGAAGCGATCGCCCATGTCGGCAAAGGCGCGCGTTAGTCGAGCGTGACGCCGACGCGCTTGATCAACGCCTCGCCCTTGGTGGTCTCGTTCTGCAGCTGCGCGGCGAAGTCTCTCGGGCTGTTGATCACGATCTCCGAGCCGTCGTTGCCGAGCGCGTCGCGGAACGCCGGGTCCTTCAGCGCCTCGGCCAGCGTGCCGTAGATCCGCTCGACGATCTGCGGCGGCGTGCCGGCCGGCGCGGTGAGCGCCAGCCAGGCGTCGAGGTCGAAGCCGTTGGGCATCGCCTCGAGCAAGGTCGGCACCTCGGGCATCGCGGTGGTGCGCTTGGCGCTGCTGACGGCGAGCGCGCGCAGGATGCCCTGCTGGGCCGGGCGGATCGCCGTCGGCATGGTGGGAAAGCCGACATTCACCTGCTCGCCGAGCAGCGCCCGCACGATCTCCGGCGCGCCCTTGTAGGGCACGTGGATATAGTCGATGCCGGACGCGAAGCGGAACCCTTCGGCCGACAGATGGGCGAGGCTGCCGACGCCGCCCGAGGCGTAGTTGAGCTTGCCGGGCCTCTCCTTGGCGAGCGCGATGAACTCCACGACGGTCTTCGCCGGCGACGATGGCGGCACGACCATGAGCGACGGGATGCGGGTGATCATGGTGATCGGCACGAAGTCGCGCGCCACGTCGTAGTTGAGCCGCGCATAGAGGAACTTGTTCTGCACGTGGCTGCTGGTCAGCAGCATCAGGGTGTAGCCGTCGGGCGCGGCCCGCGCCGCCACCTCGGCGCCGATATTGCCCGCAGCGCCCGGCTTGTTCTCGATGATGAACTGCTGGCCGAGCCCCATCGTCAGCCGCTGCGCCGCCTGGCGCGCCGCCACGTCGGGCGCGCTGCCG
>VBAF01000561.1 GCA_005884705.1 Alphaproteobacteria bacterium | reverse complement strand
GGCGTGGCCTATTCCTCGCGGCTGCGGCCGCTCTTGACCTGGCGGCCTAACTTCCTGGCGCTGCTCGACCAGCGCGGCTCGGGCCTGCGCCACCTGCCGGCCGATTCGCATCTCACCGCCTGGCTCGACCGCATCGGCGTCGACTTCGACGTCGTCACCGACCACGACCTGCATGCCGAGGGCGTCGACCTGCTCAAGCCCTACAAGGTCGTGCTGACCGGCGCGCATCCCGAGTACCACACCTCCAACACGCTCGATGCGCTGCAGAGCTACATCGATGACGGCGGGCGGCTGATGTATCTCGGCGGCAACGGCTTCTATTGGCGGGTCGCGCTGTCCGATAAGGTGCCGGGCGCGATCGAGGTGCGGCGCACCGAGGGCGGCATCCGCACCTGGGCGGCCGAGCCCGGCGAGTACTACCACGCCCTCGACGGTGCTTATGGCTGTGCGGCATCGGCTTCACCAGCCAGGGCACCTTCTGGGGCGACGTCTACCGCCGCAGCGGTCCTTCACGCGACAACCACCATGCCTGGATCTTCGAGGGCGTGAAGGCCGAGGAGGTGTTCGGCAACTACGGCCTGTCGGGCGGCGGCGCGGCAGGCTTCGAGCTCGACCGGCTCGACCATCGGCTGGGCAGCCCGCTCAATGCTGTCGTGCTCGCCTCGTCGGAAGGCCACGACCGCAAGAACTTCGTCGTCGTGCACGAGGAGCGGCTGGGCTTCGACACCACGATCCCCGGCCAGACGCTCGACCAGCTGATCCGCGCCGACATGACCTATATCGAGAAACCCAAGGGTGGCGCGGTGTTCTCGGTCGGCTCGATCACCTATTGTGGCGCGCTGCCGGCGCACGGCTTCGACAACGACGTCTCGCGGCTCACCTTCAACGTGCTGAACCGCTTCGGCGAGCTCAACCTGACCTGGCCGCTTTGAACTCCGAGCGGAAGCCGTCGAGCAGCGCCTTGCAACCCGCCTCGACCAGGTCCATCGCCTGGTCGTAGTCCCTCGACGAGCCGCCGAACGGATCGGGTACCTCGTCGACGCCGAGCTGCGGCGCGAACTGCATCAGCAGGGTCGGCAGGTCCTGGCGGTCGCGCGGCGCCATCCAGCGCAGCGCCGCGAGGTGGGTACGGTCCATCGCCACCGGCAGGTCGAACCGCTTGAGCAGCTCGATGGTCAGCAGCTTGGCGCGGTGGCCGGTGATGTCGTAGCCGCGCAGCCGCGCCGTCTCGATCGCCAGAAACGAGGCCGGCTGGCCGACATGGCCGTCGAAGGTGCCGGCCGAATCGACCACGAACTCCTGCTCCATGCCGGCCTTGGCGGCCATGGCGCGGAACACGCCGGCCGCGGTGGGCGAGCGGCAGATGTTGCCGGTGCAGACGAACAGGATACCGATGGCCATGGCTGCAGAGCCTATAGCACGGCGCTACAGTGCCGCCCATGCATCAGGACTTTATGCCGCCGGGCATCGTCGTGCTGACCGGCGCCGGCATCTCCAAGGAAAGCGGGATCGATACTTTCCGCGACAAGGACGGGCTGTGGACCCGCGTCGATCTCGAGGAGGTCGCTACGATCGAGGCGTGGCACAAGGACAAGAAGAAGGTGCTCGATTTCTACAACGACACCCGCAAGAGCTTCCGCGCCGCGCACATGGTGCCCAGCGCCGCGCACAAGGCGCTGGCCAGGCTGGAACAGAAATACGACGGCGAGGTCACGGTGGTGACCCAGAACATCGACCCGCTGCACGAGCAGGCCGGCTCCAGGCGGGTACTCCACATGCACGGCCGCGACGGCGAGATCCGCTGCATGAACTGCGGCACGATCAGCGACTCCGACGAGGACCTGACGCCGCACTCGGTCTGCCAGCACTGCAAGACAATAGGCGAGCTGCGTCCCAACATCGTCTGGTTCGGCGAGATGCCCCAGCACATGGACGAGATCGACGAGGTGCTGCAGCGCTGCGGCCTGTTCCTGGCGATCGGCACGTCGGGCGAGGTCTATCCCGCCGCAGGCTATGTGCTGCAGGTCCGCCGCCGCCGACCGCGGGCACACACCGTCGAGCTCAATCTCGAACCGAGCGTCAACCAGACCCTGTTCCACGAGCACATCTACGGTCCCGCCACGCTGACCGTGCCGCCCTATGTCGAGCGCGTGCTGGCCCAGGGCTGGAAGCATTAGGAGGAACCACGTGCCCGACATGACCCTCGAGGCGCATGGCGCCCATCACATCGCGCCCGACATCCACGGCCAGAACTTCTGGGCCATCGACCGGCCGTTCCAGGATCTGCTGTCGCTCTACCTGGAGCCGGCGCTGCTAGAGCACATGACGCCGCACTTCGAGCGGCTGGGGGCGCTCGCCGGCAACCGGCTCGACGATCTGGCGCAGGTCGCCGACAAGCATCCGCCGGTGCTCAACCCGCGCGACCGTTTCGGCCGCGACGAGGACTGGATCGACTACCACCCGTCGTATCGCGAGATGGAGAAGAAGAGTTCGGCATGCACGCCATGAGCCATCGCGCCGGTGTGCTCGGCCTGAGCGAGCCCGCACCTCCGCTGGTCAAATACGGCATCACCTACCTGTTCGTGCAGGCGGAGTTCGGCCTGATGTGCCCGGTCTCGGTGTCGGACACCTCCAACTTCATCATCAAGCGCTTCGGCTCGCCTGCGCTGAAGACGCTGCTGCTCGACCGGCTGCTCGCCCAGGACCCGGCGACCATGCTCAAGGGCACGCAGTTCATGACCGAGAAGGCCGGTGGCTCCGACGTCGGTGCGATCGAGACCGAGGCCGAGCCGATTGGCGTCAGCGCCGACGGGATCGAGCGCTGGGCCCTGCACGGCCAGAAATGGTTCTGCAGCCATGCCGACGCCGATGTCGCCCTGCTGCTCGCCCGCCCGCGCGGCGCGGCGCCCGGTACGCGGGGCCTCGCCATGTTCGCCCTGCCGCGGCGGCTCGAGGACGGCAGCCGCAACCGCTACCGGATCGTGCGGCTGAAGGACAAGCTCGGCACCCGTTCGATGGCCTCGGGTGAGATCATCCTCGACGGCGCGACGGCCTACCTCGTCGGCGACGTGACCCGCGGCTTCAAGCAGATGATGGACCAGGTCAACCTATCGCGGCTGAGCCACGGCGTGCGCGCTGCGGCGATGATGCGGCGTTGCCTCAACGAAGCGCTCGCCGCCGCGCGCGGCCGCCGCGCCTTCGGCCGCGCCATC
>VBAF01000566.1 GCA_005884705.1 Alphaproteobacteria bacterium | reverse complement strand
GCGCGATCCCGGCGGCGTCGACCTCGGCTTCCTCGATCAGCGCCTTGACGTGGTCGCTGAAGGAATCTGTACCGTGGCTCTGCTCGAGCCGGTGCAGGATCGCCAACAGGCGCTGCCGTCGTTCGCCATCCGGCGATTTCTCGATGGCCAGTCGAAGCTCGGCGATCAGCCGTTCATGTCCGTGGTCAGTCATGCATCTCTTCCGCGATCGCCTCCGCTGGCACCGGTACCGGCTCGCCCAGGCACGCCCGCACCGGCGCGAAGCTCCGGCGATGATGTGGGGTCGGGCCGAGCCGCTTCAATGCCGCCAGGTGCGCCGGCGACTTGTAGCCGACATTGGTTTCCCAGCCGTAGCCCGGAAAGGCCTCGGCCAGCCGGCACATGTAGCGGTCGCGGGTGACCTTGGCGAAGATCGAGGCGGCGGCGATCGAATAGGACCGCGCGTCGCCGCCGACAATGGTCTCGGCCCGGCAGCCTAATTCGGGCGGCAGGCGGTCGCCGTCGATCAGCACGATGTCGGGCTGCTCGGCCATGGCCTGCAGCGCGCGCCGCATGGCGAGGAAGGTCGCCTGCAAGATGTTGATGCGGTCGATCTCCTCGACGCTCGCCTCGCCGACCGCGAAGCGCACGCAGCCCGAGGCGGTCATCGCCGCGTAGGCGGCTTCGCGCTTCTCGCGCACCAGCTTCTTGGAATCGTCGATCAGCCGCAGCAGCTTGCGCTTGGCCAGCGTCCGGTCGATCACCGCCACGCCGGCGACCACCGGGCGGCCCGCGCCCGACCTCGTCGATGCCGGCAATGCAGAACGTGCCCGCGGGACCCGCGTGCTGCTCATGAACCCGCAATTCGTAGCGGAAGCTCGGCATATCCCCCGGCGCATTGTTTAGAGTGACGGCGTGTCCCTCATCGCCACGATCATCGCGCAGGACCCTGTGGGCATGAAACAACTTCGTGCGGTCCGCTCGCTCGGCCTGCCGGACTGGTGCATTGCCGCAGGCTTCGTGCGCAATCGGGTGTGGGACCATCTGCACGGCATTGCGCCGCCGCGGCCGCCGGCCGACATCGACGTGCTGTTTTACGACGCGGGCGACCTCTCCAAGGAGACCGAGCAGGCCTATGAGGCGCGGCTGAACGCGCTCGAACCGGCGCCGTGGCAGGTCCGCAACCAGGCGCGCATGCATGTCTGGAAGGGCCTACCGCAGCACAAGGACACCGCCGATTCGATGACCTACTGGCTGGAGACGGTGACCGCCGTCGGCATCCGCCTCGAGGCCGACGGGTCGCTCTCCGTCATCGCCCCGCTCGGCACCGAGGACCTGCTCGGCCTCCAATGCCGCCCGACCGCCTTCGGCCGCTCCCGGCGCGACGAATACGAGGCGCGCATCGCCAGCAAGCGCTGGCGCGAGCTGTGGCCCAAGGTGCGGTTCGTCGACTAACCAGCCCGTCGTCCCCGACGGTTATGCCTTGGCAGTCAGTTTCGCCGCCTGCTCCTCGGCGCGCTTGTTGGCAGGGCGCTCGACGTGCGGCCTGGCGTAGGCTTCGAACACAGGCCGCTTCTCGATCGCACCGAACATCATGCCCCAATGCAGGAACGAGGCCATGTAGAGGTCGGCCGCGGTGAAGCGGTCGCCGGCGATGAAGCGCTTGCCCTCGACTGCCTTGGCCGCGGTGTCGATCGTCCGCTCGTACGAGCCGTAGCCCAGGCGGGCCTGCAGTTCGGGCGTGTCGGGATTCCAGCCGCTCGCCTTGTTGCCCATCGCCGGCTCGCAGCAGCCGGCGACGAAGAACAGCCAGCGATAGTAGGCGCCGCGCGCGCTCAACGGCGGCGCGAGCCTCGCTTCGGGGAAGATGTCGGCGAGGTAGCAAAGGATGGCGCCGGTCTCGGTCACTACCGTATTGCCATGCTTGATCGCCGGCACCTTGCCCATTGGATTGATGGCGAGATAGTCGGGCGTCTTCATCGGCGGTCCGAACGCCAGGACCTCCATCCGATAGGGGCAGCCGATCTCCTCCAGCATCCAGTGGGTCATCGCGCCGCGCGATTGTGGGTTGGTGTAGAAGACGATCTCGTCGGCCATGGTTGCCTCCTCTTCCTACAGAAGCTTCATCTGCCGCGCGTCGCGCTTGGCATCGACCAGCGCGGTGCGCGCCGAGTCGGGCACTGCGAAGCGTTGCGTGTCGAGGCGGTAGCGGATCTTGTTGAGGCCGAGCCGCTTCACCGCCGCCTCGAAGCGCGCGTTCATGAGCTGGGCGATCGGACCCTCGCCGCGCATGCGCAGGCCGAACTCGGCCTGATAGAGCGCGCCGCCGCGCATCTGGCGGATCAGCGACAGCACCTTCTCGGCGCGGTCGGGCCGGTTGGCGCGCAGCCATTCGTCGAACAGATCCTTGATCTCGAGCGGCAGGCGCAGGACGGTGAAGCCCGCCCGCGTGGCGCCCGCCTTGGTCGCCGCCTCGAGGATCGCCTCCATCTCGTGGTCGTTGAGGCCGGGGATCATCGGCGCCGTCATGACGCCCGCCGGCACGCCGGCATCGGCCAGCGCCTTGATCGCGTCGAGCCTTCGATGCGGCGCCGAAGCGCGCGGCTCCATATCGCGCGCGAGCTGCTTGTCGAGCGTCGTCACCGACAGGAAGACCTCGGCGAGATTGCGCCGGGCCATGTCGGCCAGGATGTCGATGTCGCGTGTCACCAGATGGCTCTTGGTGACGATGCCGACCGGGTTGTTGAACTCGCTCAGCACCTTCAGGATCGAGCGCGTCACCTTGAGCTCGCGCTCGACCGGCTGGTAGGGATCGGTGTTGGTGCCCATGGCGATCACGTCGGGCCGGTACTTCGGCGCGGCGAGCTC
>VBAF01000105.1 GCA_005884705.1 Alphaproteobacteria bacterium | reverse complement strand
CCGGTCCGGATCGGCGGCACGCTGTCGCTGACTGGCTTCCTCGCCCAGACCGCGGTGATCCACAAGATCGCCTCGGAGATCATGGTCGAGGAGATCAACGGCCGGAACGGCTTCCTCGGACGGCCGGTCGAATACGTGCTGCTCGACGACCAGTCCAAGCCCGAGGTGGCGCGCAGCCTCTACGAGAAGCTGATCACGGTCGACAAGGTCGACCTCATCCAGGGTCCCTATGCCACGGCGCCGATCCTGGCGGCGATGGGCGTGGCGCAGCGCTACGGCAAGGTGATGGTCCAGAGCAGCATGGGCATCCCCAAGCTGCAGACCTACGACCGCGCCTTTCCGGCGACGCCGTTCGGCCCGGAGCCGGACAAGACCTATCCCAACGTGATCCTCGACGCGCTGGCGAAGTTCCCGACGCCGCCCAAGTCGATGGTGATCCTGACCTCGAAATTCCCGTCGGCGCAGTTCATGGCGCTCGGCATGAAGGAGCAGGCCGAGAAGAGAGGCGTCAAGGTCGCGCTCTATCTCGAATACGAGTCGGGCAACCGCGATTTTGGTGCCATCGCCGCGCGCATCAAGGAGGCGAACGCCGATTTCCTGTGGGTCGGCTCGCTCGGGCTGGAGAGCAACCTGCTGCTCGAGTCGCTGCGCAAGCTCGACTACACGCCGAAGAACCATTTCCATCTCTATCCGGCGCCGGGTCCGCTGGCGCTGTCGCCCGACGGCGACAAGGCGCTGTGCTCGACCTTCCTCGAGCCCGACGAACCCTTCATGAGCCGGCCGGGCATGAAGCGCATCGCGGCGGAGTACAAGGCCAAGGCGACCAAGGCCAACCTGCCCTACACGACGCTCGACGCGCAGGCCTGCGGCATGGTCTCGGAATGGCAGATCCTCGAGGCCGGCGTGAACGGCGCCAACAGCCTGGACGACGAGAAGATCGCGGCCTGGCTCAAGAAGAACAAGGTCACCACCGTCTATGGCCCGATGCGCTTCGACGGGCCGTTCAACCACGGCGATGCGGCCCAGCTCATCAAGCAGGTCCAGAACAAGGAATGGAAGGTCGTCTGGCCGACCGAGTTCGCGGCGCCGGGCGTCAAGCTGATCGCCGCCTAGCCGGCGCATGCCGAGTGCCACGCTCCTCGGCCAGGCGCTGATCTCGGGCGTCCTGGCCGGCGGCCTCTATGGCCTGCTCGCCATGGGCCTCAGCCTGAGCTGGGGCCTGTTGCGGCTGGTCAATCTCAGCCACTTCGCGCTCGCCTTCCTCGCCGCCTACATCGTCTACGAGCTCGGCACCAGCTATCACGTCGAGCCGTGGTGGTCGGCGGCGATGGTGGTGCCGCTGATGTTCGCGATCGGCGCGGGCCAGCACTGGCTGTTCGACAGGTTCAAGGTCAACGAGCTGGCCTCGCTGCTGATCACCTTCAGCTTCGCGGTGATCCTCGAGGTCGCCATCCAGCTCTACTGGACCGCCGACTTCCGCCGCTACGAGACCGAGTATGCAACGCGCTCGATCAAGGCCGGCCCATTCTACATCCCGGTGCTCGAGCTGGTCCTGTGCATCGTGGCCGGCCTGCTCGCCTGGGGCACCTGGCTGTGGCTGCGGCGGACCTATGTCGGCAAGGCGCTGCGGGCGGCGGCGGAGGATCCCGCGATTGCCGCGGCCTATGGCGTCGACCACAAGAAGCTCGCCTATCTCCTGTCCGGCATTGGCGCCGCCTATGCCGGGATCGCCGGCACCTTCATCGCCCTGATCGCGACCCTCGCGCCGGCGCAGATCTGGGCCTATCTCGGCGTCGTCTTTGCCGTGGTCATCATCGGCCGGCTCGGCAACCCGATGGGCGCGCTGCTGGCCGGCATGTTGATCGGCGCCAGCGAATCGATCGCCATGGCCGTTCTCAGTCCCGCCTGGGCGCCGGTCGTGTCGTTCTCCGTCCTGATCGCGATCCTGCTGTGGGATCCGGAATGGCTGTGAACGCCGGCCGCGACCTGCCGAAGCTCGGCGCCGTCATCGCGATCGGCGTGCTCGCCTTGCTGCCGATGGCGCGGCTGCCGGCCTTCTACGATTCGTTCCTCTATCTCGTCTTCTTCTGGGTCTCGCTGTCGACCAGTTGGGCGCTGCTGAGCGGTTTCGCCGGCTATTTCAGCCTGGGCCATGCCGCCTTCTTCGGTGTCGGCGTCTACGTCACCGCCGACCTCACGACCAAGTTCGGCTGGCCGTTCCTGGCGACCCTGCCGGTCGCCGCCGCCCTGCCGGCGCTGCTCGCGCTCGGCATCGGCGCCATCGTCTTCCGCCTGCGCCGGCTGCGCGGCGAGCTGTTCGCGCTGCTGACCCTGTCCGTCACCTTCGTGATCGCCACCATCATCCTCAACACGCCGATCGACGGCGGCGGCGGCATCTTCATGAGCGCCGTGCCGTTGCCGGCGATCATGCCGACGCCCACCGGCAGCATCTATCTGCTGGGCTTCGTCATCTGCGTCGCCACCCTGGCGATCGCCTGGACGGTCGCCCATTCGCGGCTCGGCATGGGCCTGTTCGCCATCCACGACGACGAGGACGTGGCCGAGGCCAAGGGCGTGCCGACGCTGCGCTACAAGCTGATCGCCTTCGCCTTGTCGGCCGGCATCGCCGGCGCCGTCGGCGGCGTGCATGCGATGTATGTCGGCTTCATCACTGTCTCGGGTACCTTCGAGCTCACGGTGCCGCTCTATGTCGTGCTGATGAGCGTGCTGGGCGGCGCCCGCAACTGGTTCGGCCCGGCGATCGGCGCCACCGTCATCACCGTGCTGCTCTACGCCTTCATCAGCGGCGGCGAGGCGATGATCGGCCGCGCCATCGTCGGCGTGATCCTGATCTCGGCGATCCTCTGGCTGCCGGACGGCGCGGTGCCGGCGGCGAAGCAGTGGCTGGCAAGGCGCCGGCGTGTCCCGGCGCACCCGCCGCCGGCTGCGGTCGCGCCGGTCGTGCCGCCGGCCCGGCCGGTCGGCGAGCGCGCGCTGCTGCAGGTACGCGGCGCCGCCAAGCGCTTCGGCGGTCTGCAGGCGCTGGGCGGCGTCGATCTCGACGTGCGCGAGGGCGAGATCCTGGGGCTGGTCGGCCCCAACGGCTCGGGCAAGACGACGCTGATCAACGTGATCTCCGGCTTCTATTCGCTGACCTCCGGCACGGTGACCGTCGCCGGTGTCGAGATCGGCAACCTGCCGGCGCACGAGATCGCCCGCCGCGGCGTGGCGCGCACCTACCAGATCCCGCGGCCGTTCGTGAACATGACGGTGCTGGAGAACGTCGTGCTGGCGGCGACCTTCGGCAATCCGTCGCGGCCCGCCGCGGAGACCCGCGACGAGGCGCTGCATTGGATCGGCTTCACCGGCCTTTCCGGCAAGGAAGCGGTGCTGCCGGGCGGTCTGAACCTGCACGAGCGCAAGTTCCTCGAGCTTGCCCGCGCGCTCGCCGCCAAGCCCAAGCTCTTGCTGCTCGACGAGGTGCTGTCGGGGCTCAATCCGGCCGAGGTCGACAATGCCATCCGCTTGGTGCGGGCGATCCGCGCCCAGGGCGCCACCATCGTCTTCGTCGAGCACCTGATGCGTGCCGTGGTCGAGCTCAGCGACCGGATTGCCGTGCTGAACGAGGGCAAACTGTTCGCCCTGGGCGCACCGCGCGAGGTGATGCGCGATCCCCGCGTCGTCAGCATCTATCTGGGCAAAGCCTATGCTGCTTGAGGCCCGCAACCTCCATATCGGCTATGGCGACGCGCCGGCGGTGTGGGACGTCTCGCTCGAGGTCGGCGGCGGCGAGATCGTCGCGGTGATCGGCCCCAACGGCGCCGGCAAGACCACCTTGATCAACGCCATCGCCGGCCTGCTGCGCTGCCGGCGTGGCGAGCTGCGGTTCGACGGCGCCGACATGACCCGGATCAACGCGCATGCCTATTGCAGCCACGGCATTGCGCTGGTGCCGGAGGGGCGGCGCCTGTTCGCCAAGATGTCGGTCGAGGAGAATCTCGAGCTCGGCTGCTACCTGCCGTCAGCGCGCTCCGCCCGCGCCCAGTCGCTCGAGCGCGTCTACAGCCTGTTCCCGATCCTGCGCGACAAGCGCCGGCAGCCGGCCGCCGAGCTGTCGGGCGGCCAGCAGCAGATGGTGGCGATCGGCCGCGCGCTGATGGCCAAGCCGCGTATCGTGCTGTTCGACGAGCCGTCGCTCGGGCTGGCGCCGACCGTCGTCGACGCCATGTTCGAGATCATCGCGCGGGTGCGCGCCGACGGCGCCGCCGTGCTGCTGGTCGAGCAGAATGTGCTCAAGGCGCTCGGCATCGCCGACCGCGCCTATGTGCTGGAGCAGGGGCGCATCGTGGCCGAGGGCCTGCCCGGCGACCTCTTGCAGCAGCCGCATATCCGCGAAGCCTATCTCGGAGTCTGATCCGCCATGACCAACATCCTGAAGATGCCCGCAGCGCCCGACCGGGCCGCCACGACGGCGCCGCAGGACGTGCTGCGCGAGGACGCCGCGACCTTCGACGTGCTGCGCCGGATGCGCGAGGACATCCTGTGCTGCGTGCTGAAGCCCAACCAGCGCCTGCGCTTCGGCGAGCTGCGCCAGCGCTACGACACCTCGGTCGGCACCCTGCGCGAGGCGCTGTCGCATCTGGTATCGGAGGGGCTGGCGCGCACCGAGGCGGGCAGGGGCTTCACCGTGGCGCCGATCTCGCTCGCCGACTTCCTCGATCTCTCGGAGCTGCGGGTCCATCTCGAGACCCGAACCCTGGCCGACGCCATCCGTCACGGCACCGATGCCTGGGAAGCCGAGATCGTGAGCTCGTATTTCCTGCTCAAGAAGCTTGCCGCGCCGCGCCAGGACGACCCGGTCGCCGTCAAGCGCGAATGGGGCAAGCGGCACAGGCGCTTCCACGATTCGCTGGTCGCCACCTGCACGTCGCCGTGGTCGTTGCATTTCCGCAGCGAGCTGTTCGACCAGGCGCGGCGCTACCACTGGCTGACCATGATCCATGCCCGCTCGCGACGGCGCAACGAACACCTCGAACTGCGCGACGCCGTCTTGGCGCGCGACGTCGGTCTCGCCTGCGGGCTGATCGAGAAGCACATCCGCACCACGGTCGAGCAGGCCGCCTCCGAGGTGCCGGGTCTCACCTTGGATGTGGCGCGCCCGCCCAAGCGTCGTAAAGTCGGGACTTCTTCGGAGTAGAAGCATCATGAGCAAGTACGGTATCGGCCAGCCTGTCCTGCGCTTCGAGGATCCGCGCCTGTTGCGCGGGCAGGGGCGCTACATCAACGACGTCAATCTGCCCGGCCAGGCTCACGCGATCTTCGTGCGCTCGCCGCATGCGCACGCCAGGATCCGGTCGATCAACGTCGATGCGGCGAAAGCCGCGCCGGGCGTGGTCGCGGTCTATACCGGCCACGACGTCAAGGCCGACGGGCTCGGCATGCCCAAGGCCAACATGCCGCGCAAGCGGCCCGACGGGAAACCGATGTTCGCGCCGCAGCGACCGCCGCTGATCACCGACCGGGTGCGCTACGTCGGCGATCCGGTGGCGATGGTGATCGCCGATACGCTCGCCCAGGCCAAGGATGCCGCCGAGCTGGTCGAGATCGACTACGAGGCGCTGCCGTCGGTCACCACGACCGAGGACACGGTAAAGCCCGGAGCGCCGGCGGTGTGGGACGAGTGTCCCGACAACATCTCCAACAATGTCGAGCGCGGCAAGAAGGCGGAGACCGACGAGGCGATCAAGAATGCTGCCAAGGTGATCAAGCGGCGCTACGTGATCAGCCGCGTCCACGCCCAGTACATGGAACCGCGCGGCACGCTCGGCGTCTACGATCCCGGCGAAGACCGCATGACCTTGTATGCCGACGTCCAGTATCCCCATCGCGTCCGCAACATGCTGGCGCAAAACGTCTTCAAGGTGCCCGAAAGCAAGATGCGGGTGATCGCCCAGGATGTCGGCGGCGGCTTCGGCACCAAGGGCTGGCAGTATATCGAGCATCGCCTGACCTTGTGGGCAGCCCGCAAGCTCCTGCGGCCGGTCAAGTGGACCTGCGAGCGCAGCGAGGCCGTGATGGCCGACGAGCATGGCCGCGACAATGTCGGCGAGATCACGCTCGCCCTCGACAAGGACAACAAGTTCACGGCGCTCAAGCTCGAAATGCTGGCCAATATCGGCGCCTATGTCGGCTCGGACCGCAACCTGCTGTCGCCGTTCGGCATGATCGGCACTGTGCTGGGCGTCTATACGATCCCCAAGGCCTACATCAACGTGGTGGGTGTTCTGTCCAACACCAATCCCACGGCGCCTAATCGCGGCGCCGGCCGGCCCGAGGCGATCTATCTCATCGAGCGGCTGATCGACGACGGCGCGCGCGAGCTCGGCCTCGATCGCCTCGACTTGCGCCGCAAGAA
>VBAF01000104.1 GCA_005884705.1 Alphaproteobacteria bacterium | reverse complement strand
TACTACCAGGCGATGTCCCGATACCTGCCGCCGCGCGTCGCGGCCGAGCTGATCTGCCTGCTGTCCGACGAGTGCCGGCCGAAGAAAGAGTATGCCACGGCGCCCTGGAGGCATCTCGCTCGCAGCGTCCGGGTCGGCGGCATTCCGGGCGACCACAACACCTGCATCAGCCGTCACGCCGACGACCTCGCCGCCTGCATTAACCGGATGATCGCGGCCGCGGTTTCCCGTCCGGTTTCCACCAGCTCCTAATCCGGATCGCCTCGAATGGAGAAGGCCGATGCGCCGTCGCGAGTTCCTCACCTTCATGGCCGCGGTCGTGCTGGCTCCGCCGGCCTTTGCCTGGCCCGATCAGCCAATCCGGATGATCGTGCCCTTCACTCCGGCAGGGGGTCCTGACCTCATCGCGCGATACGTCGGCGAGCGGCTGCCGCCGCGGCTCGGCCAACCGATCGTGGTCGAGAATGTACCGGGTGCTTCGGGAAACATCGGCAGCCAGCTGGTCGCGCGTGCCAAGCCGGACGGGCATACTCTGATGTCGTCGGTCAACACGCTGGTCATGAATGCCAGCCTGTACCGCAACCTGCCCTACGATCCCGTCGCGGACTTCGCACCGATCACTCTTTCGGCCTGGGGCACCCTGGTGCTGGTGGCGCATCCTGCCCGGGCGGCGAGGACGGTGGATGAGTTGGTTGCGGCGGCGAAGGCTGCACCACGCAGCCTGACCTACGCCAGCCCGGGCGTCGGCACCCCTCATCATCTCGCCATGGCTTTGCTGGAGACGACCACCGGCATCGAACTGCTTCATGTGCCGTATAAGGGCGCTGCCGGCGCGTTGCAGGACATTCTGAGTGGCCAGGTGGACTACATGGTGTTGCCGGTCCATGTGGCAGCGCCGCACATCAGCAACGGCAAGCTGAAGGCGCTGGCGGTCGGCAGCCTGCGCCGTGTTCCGCTGCTGGCCGATGTGCCGACGTTCGCGGAGGCCGGAGTCGAAGGCCTCGACGTCGATATGTGGTACGGATTCTTTGCGCCGAAGGACACACCGGTCGATATCGTCTCGCGGTTGAACGAGGAAATCACCGCCGTGCTCGGCACGGAAGAGGCGAGGATCGCATTCGAGGCCCAGGGTTTGCAGCGCGCCACATCGAGTGCCGCCGGATTTGCGGAAATCGTTGCGCGTGATCGACTGCGCTGGAGTGATGTGGTGGCCAAGCGCGACATCAAGGCTGAATAGATCGTAGGCGGCGCGCCCGATGCGGGTGGCTGTCTATGAGCGAATTGGCAACCCTGGCTAGGCGATTCGAGCGCCAGCGTGTTGGTCGGCATGAGGAGCGTGCGGGACCTCATTGCTTGCCGCAACAACGTGTCCGGATCGCGAATCCACGACATGGACGCTGCCGCACGCATGACACTGGATAGTGGTCCAATGCCGGCTCTCGGCCGGACCATCGACCTTCTCGCAGAACCCATCGGTCTGCCGGCCCGTGGAAGGGCACTGGAAGTGAAAGCGTTCGTTCATGCCCGTCTTTTATCATCCCCCGCGGCCTCCTGAATACAAACGCGACAATGTAAGAGCTGAGCAGGCCTGTAACATTTGTGGCGCTGTACGCTCGCGAGCTCGACCGGCGGGCCGCCAAGGCGGCGGCTGCACGGACGAGCGCCCGTCACTCGAGACGAGTGCCGGCCTGCTTGATGATCGTTCGCCATTTGGCGATTTCACTCGCGACAAAGCCGGGCAGTCGATCGAGCGGCAGGCGGTCGTCGGCCACCGGTTCGGCCCCCAGCACGCGCAATTTTTCCCGGGTCGGTTCGGCCGCGAGCGCCGCCAGGGACGCCTCGCGCAACCTGCCGACGATCGCCGCGGGTGTCCCTTTCGGCACGAAGAAGGCCATCCAGTTGGCGACCTCGAAATCCTTCAGGCCCTGCTCCTGGGCCGTCGGAACATCCGGCAGGCTCGACACGCGGGCGGCCGACAGGATGGCCAAGGCTTTCACCGTGCCGGCGTCGATCTGCGGCTTGATGCTGGCCGTGTTGAAGCAGAAGTAGTCGATGCGGCCGGCCATCAGGTCCTGCATTGCCGGGCCGCCGCCGCGATAGGGCACGTGCGTCGCCTGCTCCGCGCCGATCGCGGCGTTGAGCAAGGCGCAGGCGAGATGGGTAGGCGAACCGATGCCGGCCGAGCCGTACTGCATCTTCGACTGGTTGGCCCGGGAGTAAGCGATGAACTCCATCAGGGTGCCGGCCGGCAGGTCCTTGCGGACCGCCAGCAGCATCGACTGATCGACCAGCAGGACGACCGGCACGAAATCCGCGACCGCATCGTAAGCCGGACGATCGTACAGCGACTGGCTTTGGGCATGGGTGCCGACGTTGCCGAGCAGGAACTGGTAGCCATCGGGCGGCGCCTTGGCGACCCGCATGACGCCCAGCATGCCGCCGCCGCCGCCGATATTGTCGACGACGACCTGCTGTCCGAGGGCCGCGGCGAGGCCGGAGCTGAGCAGCCGTGCCACGGCGTCCTGCGAACCGCCGGCCGAATAGGGCACGACCAGAGTGACGGGGCGGGTTGGCCATGCCTGCGCCAGGGCAGCTCCGGCACACGCCACGGAGACGGCGGCGGCCACGAAGAGCCAATGCGGGAGCCATGGTTTGCCGAAGACGATGCGCTTCATTCTTCCCTCCGCGAGAGCATAAATACCATGAATCGCAACCGATCGGAGTCACGCTTCGCGCTTGACCCGCCGCATGAAGGCGGCGAGCGGGACGGCGGCGAGCGCGGTGAAGGCCATCAGGTGGAAGGCGTTCAGGTAGCCGATCATGGCGGCCTGCCGCAGCATCTCGTTCGACAGGCTGAGCAGGCCGTTGCTGCTGTCGAGGCTCCATTGCGCGGGCAGGCCGGGCATCGTCAGCGTCTTGTTGTAGGGCGTGAAGATCTCGGTCAGCCGCGAATAGTTCGACGCGGTCGAGCGGCTGACCACCAGCACCGAGATCGAGATGAACAGGCTCGAGCCGAAATTGCGCATCAGGGTGAAGACCGACGAGCCTTCCGTCACCAGGCGCGGGGCCAGGGTCGAGAAGGCCATCACCGTCATCGGCGTGAAGGCGATCGACTGGCCGAAGCCCAGCAGCAGGTTGCTCCAGAATACGTTGGAATCGGTCAGGTTGATGTCGAACTGCGCCATCCAGAATCCCGCCGCCGCCTGGATCGTCATGCCGCAGACGATCGCGAAGCGCGGCGCGATGCGGGTGAACTGCGCGATGAACAGGAAGGCAGCCCAATTGCCAAGGCCGCGCGCGGCGATCAGGCCGGCAATGGCATTGTCAGGGTAGCCGCGCAGGTCGTGCAGCAGGGTGGGATAGAGCACGATGCTGGCGAAGTTCAGCATCCCCATCACGAAGGCGAGCAGCACGCCGATCGAGAAGTTGCGGTCGAGCAGCAGGCGCGGATTGAGGAACGGCTCGCGCACCGTCAGGCAATGCACGACGAACACCCAGAGGGCGAGGACGCCGACGAAGGCGAACAGCACGATCTCCGTCGACTCGAACCAGTCGAGCCGATGGCCGCGGTCGAAGATCAGCTGCGCCGCCGTGATCGCCGTCGACAGCGCGATGAAGCCGACCCAGTCGAACTTGATGGTGGTGCGCGCGGTGTGGTCGCGCAGCGCGAACCAGATGCAGACCAGGGCGCAGATGCCGGGCGGCACGATCATGAAGAAGGCGGCGCGCCAGTCGTAGGCTTCGGTCGCGATGCTGCCCAGGATCGGCCCGAGCACCGGACCGAACACCGCGCCGATGCCCCACATCACCAGCGCGGTCGGCTGCAGGTGCTTGGGGAAGGTCGCCAGCAGGATGGCCTGGCCCATCGGCATGATCGGCGCGCCGAACGCGCCTTGCGCGACGCGGGCGAAGATCAGCGTCTCCAGGCTGCCCGCGAAGCCGCACAGCAGCGAGGTGACGGTGAAGCCGAGCACCGTGAAGAACATCAGGTTGCGCCAGCCCAGACGGCTCGACAGCCAGCCGGTCATCGGCGTGGCGACGGCGGTGGCGACCAGGTTGAGCGTGATCACCCAGGAAATCTCTTCCGGCGTCGCCGACAGGTTGCCGCGCATCTGCGGCAACACCAGGTTGGCGAGCGTGATGGTCATGCCGAACAGCATGTTGGCGAGCTGCACCATCAGCAGGATGAGCCACTGCCGGCCGCTGATCGTGAACAGGCCGCCTTGCGCGGGCGCGATGGCGGTGGTCGAGAGAATCATCTTGCTTGTTGTTCGAGCCGCCGACGGTCGGGCGTTTCCAGCCGCCACTATTCGCCAGTGCGGTCTCGAGCGACAGGGGAAATTCACATCGGACGGGGAAGGTTGAGCCTTCCAGCGCCGATCGATGTGTGGAAAGCTCGCGATCCCATCTCGGAAGGAAGCGGGCAGCCCATGCACGACATCGTCATTCGCGGCGGCCGCATCGTCGACGGCACCGGAGCGCCGGCGTTCGAGGGCGACGTCGCCATCGAGGGCGACCGTATCGTCGAGGTCGGCGGCAAGGCAGGCCCGGGCCGGCGCGAGGTCGAGGCGCAAGGGCGGCTGGTCACGCCGGGCTGGGTCGACGTGCACACCCACTATGACGGCCAGGCCACCTGGGATCCGGTCCTGGCGCCGTCGTCCTGGCACGGCGCCACGACCATCGTGTTCGGCAATTGCGGCGTCGGCTTCGCTCCCGTCCGCCGCCAGCACCATCGAGCGCTGATCGACCTGATGGAGGGGGTCGAGGACATCCCGGGCATCGTGCTGTCCGAAGGCCTCAAATGGGACTGGGAGAGCTTCCCCGATTACCTCGACGCGCTGGCGCGGCTGCCGCGCACCATCGACGTCGCGGCCCAGATCGCCCACCACCCGTTACGGGTCTATGTCATGGGCGAGCGCGCGATCGCCCGCGAGCAGGCGACCGCCGAAGACATCGAAGCGATGGCCCGGTTGACGGAGGAGGCGCTGCGGGCCGGCGCCGTCGGCTTCACCACCAGCCGCACCGACCAGCACAAGACGCTGGCCGGCGACCTGGTTCCCGGACGCTATGCCGAGCACGAGGAGCTGATCGCCATCGGCCGGGCGATGGGCCGCGCCGGCCGCGGCACGTTCGGCATGCTGTCCGACTTCGAGGACGAGGCCACCGAGTTCCGCTGGATGCGCCAGGTCGCCAAGGACAGCGGCCGGCCGGTGTGGTTCCTGCTGACCGACCGCAGCTACGACCCGCAGCGTTGGCGCCGCCTGATGGACGAAGTCCGCGCCGCGCGCGCCGACAAGCTGCCGCTGTTCGCCCAGGTCGCGGGACGCCCGGTCGGGCTGACCCTGGGCCTCGGCACCTCGCTCAATCCGTTCGGGTTGCGCGAAGCCTTCGTCGAGGCGGCCAGGCTGCCGCCGGCGGAGATGCTGGCCAGGCTGTGCACCCCCGAAGTGCGTGCGCTGGTGCTGTCGCAGGAGGCCGCGCCGCGGCTGCTCGACCTGCTGCCGCCGCTATCGCGCCAGATCGCGACGCGCTGGGACCGCATGTATCCGCTCGGCGACTCGCCGGACTACGAGCCGCCGCCGGAGCGCAGCATCGCCGCCATGGCGGCGCGCGACGGCGTGAGCCCGGCCGAGTACTGCTACGACTATCTGGTCGGCGGCGACGGCGGGCGGATGGTGTATTTCCCCGTCACCAACTACGTGCACGGCGACCTCGAGGTGGTGCGCGAGCTGATCGAGGACCCCGACACCATCCTCGGCCTGTCCGACGGCGGGGCGCATTGCGGGGTGATTTGCGATGCCTCGCTCAACACCACGATGCTGGCCCATTGGGTGCGCGACCGCACGCGCGGCCCGCGCCTGCCGCTCGAGTTCGTCGTACAGCAGCTCACCAGCGGGACGGCGGATTTCTACGGCTTCCACGACCGCGGCCGGCTCCAGCCGGGCCGCAAGGCGGACGTGAACGTCATCGACTTCGACGGGCTCTACCTGCATGCGCCGAAGATGATCTTCGACCTGCCGGCCGGCGGACGCCGCCTGGTCCAGCATGTAGACGGCTACGACATGACGATCTGCTCCGGCACGCCGATCTTCGAGAAGGGTGAGGACACCGGCGCCCGGCCCGGCAAACTGGTCCGCTCGACCGGTTGATTCGCTGGGAGCGCGCCACTCCGATGGCGCTCATCTCATGATCATGAGCGGCACTGAAGTGCCGCGCTCACAGCTATGATTTGACCGGCCCGGGGCGATCGAGGCCAACGCCGCTCAGGTGTCCGAAGGTGGCGTGCAGCCGCTCGACGATCGGCGGCGGCAAGGCGGGACGCAGGATCGACGCGACGTTGTCCTGGACGTGCGCCTTGTCACCGGTGCCGAACAGGATGACATCGGCCCCCGCCTCGTGGCGGGCGTAGCGGTACGCTGCATCCGTGATGTTTTGCGCGCCGCCTTCGGCAACAAGGAAGCCGAGCGGATCGCCATCGGACAGGATCGACGCGTCGAGCTGGCCTTGCTCGACCAGCTTCGCGAACACGTCGCGCCGGTAGGCGGCATTGCTGAAGATGTTGCGCACGACGAACATCAGGAGCGTGCCGATCCCGCGGCGCCGGGTCGCCGGAAAGATCCTCTGCCGCGCGCCCTGGTTCATCAGGCTGTAGGCCAGCATGATGACTTCCCACGGCGCTTCATCGACCGCGCGCGTCAGCATTTTCTGTTCCGGGTCGTTGGGGCCGGTCTCGGTGATGCCGACATGGCGCACCTTGCCCTGCTGCTTGAGCTTCAGCAGGTCGGGCGCCAGGACCTCGCGATGATGGTCGTAGGACGCCGGACCGACGGCGTGGAAATGGAAGACGTCGACGTGGTCGAGGCCGAGCCGGCGCAGTGCCGCGTCGACCTTGCCAGCCACCGTCTCGCCGGTGTCGTCGCCGCCCCGGAAGATCGCCTTGGTCGAGATCACCAGCCGGTCGCGGTCGTAAGCCCGGGCGGCGGCGCCGACGATCGCCTCGGTGCCGTAGGCCTCGGCGGTGTCGAGAAAATTGACGCCGAGATCGACCGCCGTGCGCACGACCGCGACGCAGTCGTCGAAGCTGGCGCCGCGGCCCAGGCCCAGCCGGCTGTTGCCGCCGCAGCCCAGCCCGGCGACGCTGACGCTGAGCCCGGTATTGCCGAGCGGCCGATACTCCATCACGCACTCCTCGGCGCGTTACTCGGCGGCCACGGCCTCTTTCGCCCGCTTCGCCGCGAACTTCGCCTGGGCGCGCGCGCGGCGCTCGTCGAACTTCGCCAGCCGCCGCGGCGAGACGCGATGCACGACGTTGTCTGCCTCTCCCGGGTTCTTCTGCGTGCCGGCCCAGCCGTGTGCGGCGATGTCGAAGATGATGCCGTTGAGGTCGGTGTGCTTGATCTCGTAGCCGTGCGGGTTGTTGGGGTCGCCCATGATCCAGGTCGCGCCGGTGTCGCGCGCGATCTTGCCCTGCTCGACCACGTCGTCGACCCAGAAGCCGATATGGTGGATGCCGACAAAGTCCTTGCCGGTGCCCTGCGCGGCCTCGTCGCTCTTGAACTTGAGGATCGCGAGGTTGACCACGCCGTCGGTCAGGAACACGCCCTCGGCGAGCGGGCCGTCGAGCTCGACCACTTCCTGCAGGCCCATCGCCTGCTTGTAGAACTCGGCGGTCTCCCACGGGTCCTCGACGCTGAGGGCGATATGACGGATGCGGCCTTTGGTCTGTGCGGTCATGGAGTTGCTCCCTTCCATCAGCCAAGGCTGGGGAGTGTACCGGAAATCGCTGGGAACGCGCCACTCCGATGGCGCTCCACCCGTCGTCCCGACCGGAGCGCGAAGCGCGGAGTGGAGGGACCTTTTTTCGGCAATAAGCCGTAAATCGCCAAGATCAAGGTCCCTCCACTGCGCCTCGCTTCGCTCGGCTCCGGTCGGGACGACGGGTGCTCCTACTTTTGCAACACCCCGAGCGCCTTCAGGCGGGTGATCTCGTCGGCGGTGTAGCCGGCGTCGCGCAGCACCGACTCGGAATGCTGGCCGACGGCGGGCGCGCGCTGCGGGGCGACCTTGGTCGCGCCGTCGAGGTGGAAGGGGCTCGAGACGGTGAGGCCGGCCCCGTCGGCGAACGGCACCAGGGCGCCGATCTCGCGCGACTGGCGGTCGTCGGCCGCCTCGTCGACCGTGAACACCGCCCCGAACGTGACGCCCGCCTTCTCGAGGATCGGCCGCCACTCCGCCAGATCGCGCCCGGCAAACACCGCGTCGAGGATCGCGGTCAGCGCCTTGTGGTTGGCCCGCCGGGCCGGTTGCGTGGCAAAGCGCGGATCCTCGGCGAGCGGCTGCTGGCCGATCGCCGCGAGGAAGCTCGCGAGCTGGCGCGCCTCGTTGTGCAGCGCCATCAGGAACCAGCGCCCGTCGCGGCAGCGATA
>VBAF01000565.1 GCA_005884705.1 Alphaproteobacteria bacterium | reverse complement strand
CATCGTCGGCTCCGGCGCGCTCGCGCGGGCCGACGGCGCAGCGGTGTTGCAGGCCGCAGCCGCCGCGGCCTCCGCCTTCAACATGCGCTGGAACGTGCTGCACACGGCCGCGAGCCGTGTCGGCGGCCTCGACCTGGGCTTCACCCCCGCCGAAGGCGGCAAGACCGCGGCGCAACTGGTCGCCAGGGGGGGCGCGGACGTCCTGTTCCTGCTGGGTGCGGACGAGATCGACCTGTCGAAATCCAACGCCTTCACCGTCTACCTCGGCACCCACGGCGACGCCGGCGCACACAAGGCCGATGTGATCCTGCCCGGGGCGGCCTACACCGAGAAGAACGGGATCTACGTGAACACCGAGGGCCGGGTGCAACTCGGCTTCCGCGCCGTGTTCCCGAAGGGCGAGGCGAAGGACGACTGGGCGGTGATCCGCGCGCTCTCCGAACGTCTGGGCCGGACCCTGCCGTACAACACCCTGGACGAGCTACGGGCCCGGCTGTTCGCCGACCATCCGACCTTTGGCCGCATCGACTACGTGCCCGCCGAGCCGCCCGCCGTGAACCTGGCGGCGCTGGGCGCCAAGGGCGCGCTCTCCGAGACGCCGTTCGCCAGCCCCGTGAAGAGCTTCCACCTCACCAACGCCATCGCCCGCGCCAGCGTGACCATGGCCGAATGCGCCGCGCTCGTTTCGGGCAGCGCCAAGATCGCGGCGGAGTAGGGGATGGACATCTTCGATCCGACCACGATGCTCGGCTGGTTCGCCTGGACGCTCGGGCAGATCCTGCTGATCACCGTCATCCTGCTGCTGACGATCGCCTTCGTGATCTACGGCGACCGCAAGATCTTCGCCGGGGTGCAGCAGCGCAAAGGCCCCAACGTGGTGGGCCCCTTCGGCCTGCTGCAGTCCTTCGCGGACCTGGGCAAGTTCCTGATCAAGGAGCTGGTCATCCCCGCCGGCGCCGACAAGGCGGTCTTCCTTTTGGCGCCGATCATCAGCGTGACGCTGGCGCTGGGCGCCTGGGCGGTTATGCCGATCGCGCCCGGCTGGTCGGTCTCCAACATCAACGTCGGCATCCTCTACCTGTTCGCGGTGAGTTCGCTCGGCGTCTACGGCATCATCATGGGCGGTTGGGCGTCCAACTCGAAGTACCCGTTCCTGGGCTCGCTCCGCTCGGCGGCGCAGATGGTCTCCTACGAGGTCTCTATCGGCTTCGTGATCATCACGGTGATCCTGCTGGCCGGGACCATGAACCTGAACCAGATCACCGAGGCCCAGGCCGGCTGGTTCATCAACTGGAACATGTTCGGCGGCTCCAAGGCCGGCACGCTCGGCAACCTGCCGCTGATCCTGATCATGTTCCCGATGGGCGTGATCTTCTTCATCTCGGGCCTCGCCGAGACCAACCGTCCGCCCTTCGACCTGCCCGAGGCGGAGTCCGAGCTGGTGGCGGGCTACGCCGTCGAATACGGCTCGACGCCCTACATGCTGTTCTACCTGGCCGAGACCTCGAACATCGTCCTGATGAG
>VBAF01000564.1 GCA_005884705.1 Alphaproteobacteria bacterium | reverse complement strand
TGCGCGAGGGCGACAATCTCGCCGCGGTCGAAGTGGCCGAGGCGGCGTTCGGCGAGAAGGTGCTGGTCGAACAGTTCGTGCCCGGCCGCGAGCTCACCGTGGCGGTGATGGACGATCGCGCCGTCGCGGTCACCGAGCTGCGTCCGCGCACGCGCTTTTACGACTATGAGGCCAAGTACACCGACGGCATCACCGAGCATCTCGTGCCGGCGCCGATCCCGGCCGAGGTCTACGAGCAGGCCAGGCAGTGGGCGCTGATGGCGCACCAGGCGCTGGGCTGCACGGGGCTGAGCCGCGCCGACATGCGGTGGGACGATTCCCTGCCCGGCACGTCCGGCCTGGTCGTGCTCGAGCTCAACACCCAGCCCGGCATGACGCCGCTGTCGCTGGCGCCCGAGCAGGCCAAGTGGGCCGGCATCTCGTGGCCCGAGCTGATGACCTGGATGGTCGATCATGCGAGGCAGCCGGCATGAGCACCGCGCCCAGGAAACCCGCCGCCCCGCGGCGCGACTACGACCGCCGCAAGAAGCGCGGGCCGATCCGCAAGACCGGCCGCCCGTTCTGGCAGAAACCGATGCTGCTCGGCTTCGCCGTGCTGTTGCTGGGCAGCGGCGGAGGCGGCGGCTGGTGGGCGTGGCGCGAGGGCTGGCTGGTCGAGGTGCGCACTCGACTCGAAGTCGTCTCGCGCAGCGTCATCGGCGCGATCACCCCCTTCAAGCTCGCTGACGTCACGGTCGAAGGCCGCGACTATGTCGAGCGCAGCGCCATCCTGGCCGCCCTCGACGTCAAGCCGGGCGATTCGCTGCTCGGCGTCGACCTGCAGGCCTCGCGCCAGAAGCTCGAGGCGATCGACTGGGTGGCGAGCGCCACCGTCGAACGCCGCCTGCCCGACACGCTCTACGTCACCCTGAAGGAGCGCCGTGCCGTCGCGATCTGGCAGAACGGCAGCGAGTACACGCTGATCGACAAGAACGGCCGCACCGTGCGGGCGAGCCGCATGCCGCCCGGCGCCGAGAAGCTCTTGCTGCTGGGCGGGCCCGGCGCGCCGGAGCATGTCGGCGAGCTGCTGCTGCTGCTCGCCTACGAGCCGGCCATCGCCAAGCAGTTGCGCGCCGCCGTCTGGGTCGCCCAGCGGCGCTGGAACCTGGTGCTGACCAACGACACCGAGATCTGGCTGCCCGAGGAAGACGCGGTGGCGGCGCTGCAGCGCATGGCCAAACTCGAAGCTTCGGATAAACTGCTGTCGCGCGAGTTCGGCGTCGTCGATCTGCGGCTGCCGGACAAGCTCTATCTCAGGAAGCGGGCCCCCGCCGGCGACCCTCCGCCGAACGGGCCCGTCTAGAAACGTTAGCGTACAAGCACGGGGATACATCGTGGCCAAGACAAGGAATGGGGTGATTGCGGCGCTCGACATCGGCACCAACAAGGTCGTCTGCTTTGTTGCGCGGGTCGATGGGCAGGGGCTGCGGGTGGTCGGCATCGGCCATCAGCCGGCGCAGGGCATGCGCGCGGGCAACATCGTCGACATGGAGGCTGCGACCCGCGCCATCTCCTCGGCGGTGTCGACCGCCGAGGAGATGTGCGGCGAGCATGTCCGCGAGGTGATCGTCGGCGTGAGCGGCGGCTCGCCCGCCTCGCACAACCAGAACCTCGAGGTCGCGATCGGCCATCACGAGATCGGCGAGCGCGACGTCCGCCGGGTGCAGCAGCACATCGCCCTGCCGGGCGAGACGGCGGACCGCGACATCATCCACTCGGCGGCGATCGGCTACTCGGTCGACGGCACCCCGGTGCGCGACGCCCGCGGCATGTTCGGCGAGCGGCTCGGCGTCGACGTCCACCTGGTCACCGCGGCGAGCGGGGCGATGCGCAACCTGCAGGTCTGCGTGCGGCGCGCCCATCTCGAGATCTCCGAGCGGGTGGTGGCGAGCCACGCCTCGGGCTTGAGCTCGCTGGTCGCCGACGAGCGCGACCTCGGCGCCACCCTGATCGATATGGGCGGCGGCACGACCTCGCTCGCGGTGTTCTACGAAGGCAACCTGGTGCACGTCGATTCGATCCCGGTCGGCGGCGAGCACGTCACCCGCGACATCGCCCGCGGCCTGTCGACCCCGGTCGCCCATGCCGAGCGCATGAAGACCCAGATCGGCCGGGCGGTGGCCAAGCCCAACGACGAGAGGAGGACCGCACCCGGCCCAACCACATCCCACGGTCGATTTTGGTCGGCATCATTCGCCCGCGCATCGAGGAGACGTTCGAGCTGGTGCGCAGCCGGCTCGAGGCGTCGGGTGTGGATAAGTTGGCCGGCGGTCGCGCCGTGCTGGTCGGCGGCGGCTGCCAGCTCGACGGCGTGCCCGAGGTGGCGAGCGCCATTCTCAACAAGAAGGTGCGGACCGGCGGGCCGCTGCGCCTGGCCGGACTCGCGGATTCGACGGGCGGGCCGGCATTTTCCGCCGCCGCCGGCCTGCTCGCCTTCGCCCAGCAGCATCACGTCGTCGTGCAGGCGCAACCGGCCGCGAGTGAAGTGCCGGCAAGCCGAATTGGCCGCATTGGCAGTTGGATTAAGGAGAACTTTTAGGCAATATGTTGTGTGGGAAGTGGCA
>VBAF01000563.1 GCA_005884705.1 Alphaproteobacteria bacterium | reverse complement strand
TCGCCAAGGCCCGCCAGCACGGCAGCGAGACGATCTGGCCCTACTACTACGCCGGCACGATGGGCCTGGTGCAGCGCGACGGCATCAACCGCCTGCGCCACGCGATGAGTTATTCGCGCTGGTACTCGACGATCTGCGTGATGCTGAGCGACACCGGCTGGATCGCCGGCACCGGCGTCAAGCGCGGCGCCGACGTGCGCGAGATCGACGAGCATTCGGACCTGGTGGTGATCTGGGGCGGTAACCCGGTGAACACGCAGGTCAACGTGATGAGCCACGCCATGCGCGCCAAGAAGCGCGGCGCCAAGCTGGTGGTGGTCGATCCCTATCGCACCGGCACCGCCGAGCAGGCGGACCTCCATCTCGCGGTTCGCCCAGGCACCGACGGCGCTCTGGCAGTCGGCATGATGCATGTCCTTTTCAAGGAGGGCTATGCCGACTGGGACTATCTGCGCCAATACACCGACGCGCCGGACGAGCTGGCCGCGCACGTCGCAAACCGCCCGCCCGAATGGGCGTCGCAGATCACCGGCCTCACGGTCGACGAAATCGTCTCGTTCGCGCGGATGTACGGCCAGGCCAAGGCCGCTTTCATCCGCTGTCATCACGGCTTCAGCCGCAGCCGCAACGGCGCGCACAACATGCATGCCGTTAGCAGCCTGCCGGCGGTGACCGGCGCCTGGAAGGTTTTGGGCGGCGGCGCGCTCTACGGCCACACCGGCATGTATCCGATCAGCAAGAAGCTGATCGAAGGCACCGACATGATCGACCCCTCGCTGCGCGAGCTCGACCAGTCGCGGCTGGGACCAATCCTGGTCGGCGAGGCCGACGCACTGAAGGGGGGCCCGCCGGTCACCGGCCTGCTGATCCAGAACACCAACCCGGCGATGGTCTGCCCCGAGCTCGACAAGGTGCATAAGGGCTTCGCGCGCGAGGATCTGTTCACCTGCGTGCACGAGCAGTTCATGACCGAGACGGCGGCCTTTGCCGACATCGTGCTGCCGGCCACCATGTTCCTCGAGCACGACGATTTCTACACCGCGAGCGGCCACACCTTCTTCCAGGTCACCAAGGCGGTGATCGATCCGCCCGGCGAATGCCGCGAGAACCACTATGTCATCTCCGAGCTCGCCCGGCGCCTGGGAGCGAAGCATCGCGGCTTCGACAAGACCGCCTGGGAGATCATGGACGAATCCCTCAAGGCCTCGGGCATGTGGGACGCCGAGACCAACTGGCGCAAGGGCGGCCAGGACTTCCATCTCGGCTTCGAGACCTCGCACTTCCTCGACGGCTTCGCCTGGCCCGACAAGAAGTTCCGCTTCAAGCCCGACTGGGCGGCCTATGGCCCGCGCGGGCGGGACATGCCGGCGCTGCCCGACCATTTCGACGTGATCGACAATGCGACCGCCAAGAAGCCGTTCCGGCTGGTCGCGGCGCCGGCGCGCACTTTCCTCAACTCGACCTTCACCGAAACGCCGTCGTCGCTGAAGCGCGAGGTGCGGCCGACGGCGATGATGAATCCCGAGGATTGCGCAGCGAGATCGCGTGGAGGTCGGCAACGAGCGCGGCAAGACCATCGTCCACGCCAAACCGAAGACCGGCCAGCAGCGCGGCGTCGTGATCGTCGAAGGCATCTGGCCCAACCGCAACTTCGAGACCGGCATCGGCATCAATGCCGTGACCTCGGCTGAGCCCGGCTGGCCCAACGGCGGCGCCGTGTTCCACGACACCGCAGTCTGGATCAAGAAGGCCTAGCGCAAGGTCCAGGCGAGCCGACGCCCGCGCCCGCGGCCCGCCCACCGTCCCCAAGGCGGGCATCGTCATGGATGCCACCCTGCAGCAACCCGCGCCGGATCCCTATTCTGGGCAATGGCCGCGCTTTTTCGGCAAGGAAATCAGGAGTCGATTCGCCTTCCATTGCCCAGAATGAGCGCCGCCGGCGGAGGTTATCCACAAGCTTCGACGCAGGCATTCTTTCCACACTGATCAATGGCATTGTGTGACGACAGGATGACCAACAGCTTCCAGCCCGCCGTCAATCCGAGCGTCGTCCAGTCGCAGGCCGTGCGCGAGCCCGGCCGCGCGCACGTGCTGGTGATCGGCAACGAGAAGGGCGGCTCGGGCAAGTCGACCACGGCGCTGCACATCGCCGTGGCCTTGATGAGCGACGGCGCGCGGGTGGCGACGGTCGACCTCGATGCGCGCCAGGGCACGCTCACGCGCTACGTCGAGAACCGCGCCGCCTTCATCAAGCGCAAGGCCGTCGATCTGCCGATGCCGGTTCATGCCGCGGTGCCGGCGTCGGGCGATGCCGCCGACGAAAAGGCGCGCTTCGAGGCGGCGCTTGAGCCCGCGGTGCTCGGCGCCGACTTCGTGGTGATCGACACGCCGGGCAGCGATACCCATCTGTCGCGGCTGGCGCACACCTGGGCCGACACGCTGCTGACGCCGCTCAACGACAGCTTCATCGACCTCGACCTGCTCGCCCGGGTCGATCCCGAGACGCTCAAGATCGTGCGGCCGTCGGTCTATGCCGAGGCGGTATGGAAGCAGCGCCAGGTCCGCTCGATGCAGGGCGCCCGCCCGGTCGACTGGATCGTGATGCGCAACCGGCTCTCCTCGCTGGCGGCGCGCAACAAGCGCGACATGGGCATGGTGATCGAGGCGCTGGCCAAGCGCATCGGCTTCCGCGTCGCTGCCGGCTTGAGCGAGCGCGTGATCTATCGCGAGCTGTTCCTGAACGGCCTGACCTTGCTCGATCTCAAGCGCGGCAGCGGCGGCGTCGGGCCCTCGCTCACCATGAGCCACGTGGCGGCGCGTCAGGAGGTCAGGGACCTCGTGGCGGCGCTCAATTTGCCGCCGCCAGATGGGGCCGCGTCATCGGCTGTCCCCGCGACAGCAGCAGCCACGCAAGACCTGCCAGCTGCAGGATGAACAGGGCGCCGAACGCCCAGCCATAGCCGTCGGCTGCGTAGCCGGTCGCGGTGCGCGGCCACAGGTCGACGACTTTGCCCATCGCCCACTGGCCGGCGAAGATCACCAGGAACACCACGAGGTTGCTGGAGGTGCTGACCCGCCCGGCATAGTCGGGCGGAAAGGACGCGACCATCAGTGGCATGTACTGGATCGGGCAGGCGCCGAGGAAGCCGAACAGGATCCATGGCAGCACCGGATGCGCCGCGGCGCCAAAGGCGATCCAGCCGCAGACCAGCGCGAACAGCAGGCTGGTGGCGCCCGCCGAGGCGAAGCCGCTGATCCCGATGCGCCGGCACCAGCCGGCGATGATGCCGCTGCAGGCAAAGCCCAGCGTCGTGGCGGCGGCAGCATAGAGCTGGATGTCGGCGCGCAGCCCATTGTCGGCTATGCCGCCGACGTCGCGCAGCCACGGCCCGATCCAAAGGCTGATGCAGCCGATGAAGGCGAGCTGCTGCACCGCCATCAGCGGCTGAAGGCGCCAGTAGAAGCCATCGGTCAGCACGATGCCGGTGACGCGGAACTGCTCGCGCAGCGTATCCCGGCGCTCCGTTGGCGGCTTTTCAGGCACCACTGCGAACACGATCACCGCGGTGGCGAGGCAGATGCCGGCGAGCCAAAAAAACAGGCCTTGCCAGCTCATCACCGACAGCGACCATTG